>NZ_JRWK01000017.1 GCF_001729965.1 Methanosphaera sp. WGK6
CATTGTCATAATGAATTTTAAGTATTATTAGATATAGATATATTATCAAAACATATAAGCTACAGGGTAGTTTGTAAAAATGGAGTTGTATTTTTTTCATGTCTGATTTAGATACTATAAAAGAAAACATAACAAGTGATAACCACGAAATTAGATTAGAAGCTTGTAAGGAACTAATTGAATATCCTGACGATGCTATTGATATTTTAATAGGAAGGTATACTGATAAAAATCCTCTTGTAAGATTCCAAGCAGCAAAAACTTTATCTGAAATTGGTGAATCATCTATTAAACCAGTTATAAGAGCATTAAATACTGATAATACTATGGTTCAAAAATATGCTATATTAACATTAAAAGATATTGGTGATGATACAGTAGCAAAAGAACTTATCACAGCATTAAAATCAGATGATTTTGCTATTCGTAAATTTTCTGCAAAAGCATTGGGTGAAATGGAAGTAAAAACTGCAGTAGATCCTATAATTGAATTATTAGTTGATGATGATTGGGGTGTAAGAACATCTGCAGCTAAAGCATTAGGTGATATTGGTGATAAAAAAGCAATAGATCCTATTAAAAAAGCTAGAAGGGCTGCAACAGGTGATAAAGAATTTAAAAAAGTAGCAAATAAAGCACTTAAAAAAATAGATCCTAAACCTAAAAAGAAAAAAGCTAAAAAGTAAATATAATTGAAAATAGGTTATAAATTTATAAATTAAAAAGATATCATCGTATATTTCTATTTTCTTCCTTTTTTTAATATAAATTCTATTTTAATTTCCTATTTTCTATTTAAATAGTTAATTTACTCTTTTTGTACAGTATCATAAATATCATTTCTTTTATTTTTTAATATAGGGATTTGTGAGCGTACTGATGTAATATGTTCTGATTTAAGATTTGCATATAGTATTGCTTCTTTTTCTGTAGCTTTTGCAACTATTTTACCCCATGGATCTACAATCATGGAATGACCCCATGCAACATAATAAGGGTTTTCTATCTGACTGGGGGATGTTGCAAGAACATAAGATTGTGTATCAATAGCCCGTGCTCTAATTAATGTTTCCCAGTGAAGAGGACCTGTTGTTTTATTGAATGCACCTGGTAATAATATGATATCTGTCTGGTTCTTACTCATTAATGTCCATAATTCTGGAAAACGAATATCATAACATATTGCAAGAGATATTTTACCTAAATCAGTTTTAATTGTTGTAACAGAGTTTCCTGGAGTTAATGTGTCTGATTCAGTAAATTTAATAGTATTAGTATCAATATCAAACATGTGCATTTTTCTATGTTTTCCTATTATTTTTCCTTTAGGATTTATAAGATATGCAGTGTTATATATGTTGGTTTCTTCTTTTTCAGGTATTGAGCCACATTGTAAGTAAATATTTTCTTCTTTAGCTATATCTTGCATGGCATTTAATGTAATACTATTTTCTTCAAATTCAGCATATTCAATGAATTTATCATTAGTATATGGTGTATTAAACATTTCAGGTAAAGTAACCATTTTAACATTATGTGATGTAGCTTTTTTAATAAAATTACATGCATGTTCAATATTTACTTTTTTATTATCAACTACATTCATCTGACAACTTGCTATTTTAAAATCTTTCACATGAATCATATCCTAGTTATAGTTATTAATTATATATTGATTTTAAAATATAATATTAATAATGATATGGGGTGGAGTATGTTTGAAGTAGAAATAGACCGCAGTACTTGCAAAGGGTGTGGAGCATGTACAAAAACATCACAAATATTATATATTGATGAAGAAAATCTTGTTTGTATGAATGGTGGTATGATTGATAATAATCTAATATGTGGATTTATAAGAAGTATATATGACATAGAAATTTCGGCGAGTATTTGTCCAATGAATTGTTTTAAAATTTATGATGATGATACGGGTGAAGAAATAGAAATAGAAAGACATTCAAATATATAAAGTAGGTGGTAATATGTTAGATTTGTTTCCAGAAGAAGATATAAGCACATGGAAGTTATTTATATCATACCCTGAAGATAATAAAGAGTACAATACATTTCTGTCTCGTTTAGATTCTGCTACAGAAGCTTTTAGATGGAGTGATGTTACAGATATAAGTAATAATTTTCCACAAGCTATTGATAGTTGTGATGCTTTAATTGTTTTATCAGGATTATGGTCAAAAAATAAAGAATTAATAAATAAACATATAAATTATGCTCAAACATTCAGAAAACCTATAATAATAATTAGACCTTATGGTGCAGAAGAAATACCTGTTGAGTTAGCTGATATTGCAACAAAAGTGGTTGGATGGAATACTGCTTGTATTGTGGATGCAATATTATTAAGTATTAATGGGGATGATTATGAATTTTTAATGTAAATTCATATAATTATTTTTTTTATCTCAAAAGAATGAATCTAATGTGGATGCTTTTTGTTTTAATAAGTCTAGGGGTGGGTTCATACTTATAAATTCCATTTGTAATGATTCTAGAAGTTCACGGGCATTATCTGTAATATCTGGTGCTACAATAATTCCTCTTACAAATTCTTTATTGTCTTTAAAACAATCAATATATCCTTTTAGTTGTTTAACTGCATTTGTTCCAGCTTTTCTACTTTTAAATTCAAGTATCATTAATTTTTCATCAATGTCAGTTCCCATTAAATCGATAAATCCATTTTCTGTCTGATATTCTCTACGTGTTGGTCTAAATCCTTTTTCTATAAGTTCCGGTTTTTCCCATGCTAAATCAACCATATGTTTCTCATAGCCTCTTATTTCAAGGTTTTTAGTATCTAAGCAATTATAGTATGTAATGTTGTATATTGTGTCTAAGAATACTTTAATTTCTTCAGTAGGTTTTGTTTTTTTACTAATTAACATCACATGGTTGTCTTCTAGTTTTACTTTATTTTTACATCCTGGAGCTTGCCAGTTAACTGGGTCTAAGTTTAATTCTTGATGTATTACAAATGTACCATCTTTTTTAATTAATATCAATCGATCCCCTATGTCTAATCTGCTGCGAGCTCTACCTTCATATTCTACATGACATTCTGCTAGGACAATAATCATGGCTTTTTTATCAAATCCTTCTTGTAATAAAGTATATGCGTCATTGTTTTCTGGATTTTCTATTGTTTTGAATTTAATTATAATCCCTTCTTCTTTTATTCTGAATTTATTTATTTTTTAATAAAATATTTAAATTAATATTTATTATATTATATATTATAGTATATTAAAGAAAGTGATGGGTATTTCTTTTTAACATTGTTATGTTATAATTATGATTAAAACATTATTTTTCAATAGGTGGATTTAAAATGACTTCTTTTAATGTTCTAGGAAAATTTAGAATTATAATAGCAGTAATTCTTGCTTTAATAATCGCACGTTTAGGTATAAGTTATCTAATAATATTACTTGCAATAGGAATAATACTTAGTATATTAAACAGTAAAATGGAAGCAGTAATAACAGGGGTATTATATGCAATTGTAAGCTACATATTATCCTATCCTGCAGGATTATTCTTAGCAGATTACATGCCAACAACAAATGTTACAATAGAAACAAGTGCAACAACAGTAGGTATAAATTTAATGATGGGAGCAATAATACCTACAATAATAGCAATTATCTTATGTGGAATAGGAGCACTAATAGGTTCTACATTAGTTGATTTAATTCATAAAAATAATAATTCAGAAAATAAACAAAAATCTATTAAAGAAGAACATCATTATGAAGTTATAGAAGGCTTCAAAAGAAGTAGAGAAGAAAATAAACGAAATAAAAAACAAAAACGTGAAATAATCTATCAAACACCTATTCAAAAATCTAAAATAAGACAACAAAAACAAAATAATGAAAAAGGTGATTAAATGACTGATGTAATAATAGTAGGAGCAGGAACGGGAGGATTAAGTGTAGCTAGGGAATTATCCAAAAATTCTGAAGTAAATATTACAATAATAGAAAAAGGTCCGTTAGATGATGCAGAAAATTCATATAAATATTATGATGCATGGGATAAAACTGAATTAGAATTAATAAAAACAACAGTAGTTGGAGGTTCTTCAGTAGTTATTGCTGGAAACTATGTACCCTCATTAGTTGAAGAATTAAAAGAATTTGATATTGACATAACTCCACAAATAGATCAACTCAAAGAAGAAATAGGAATTCAAACAATGCCTGATTCTCATGTAGGTAAAGTAAATAACCTTCTAGATGATGCTGCAAAAGAATTAGGATTAGAAATGCAACCAATGCCTAAAGGAATAGATCCAACAAAATGTAAACAATGTGGAAAATGTGCATGGGGATGTCCACATGGTGCAAAATGGAGTTCATTAGAAGATCTTAAGGTAGCACAAGAAAATGGGGCAAAACTCATAACAGAAGAAGGAGTTTCTAGTTTAATAATAGAAAATAATAAAATAAAAGGTGTTAACACAGATAAAGGTAATACGTATCTAGCAGATGTAGTAGTACTTGCAGCTGGTGGAATGATAACACCTAAATTACTTAGAACTGCTGGGATAAATGCAGGAGAAACATTTGCAGTAGATCCATTTGTAACAATAGGTGGATATTATAAAGATGCAAAACAAGATAAGGAAATACAAATGAATAAATTCATAAAATTACCACACATTGTGCTAGCATCACATACAAGTCAATATCTATTACCAAAAATACAAGAAACACATCCTGATGCAACAGCAGATGATATAATTAGTTTCATGGTAAAAGTTCCAGATAATATTAAAGGAAAAGTCCATGGTAATGAAGTAAGTAAATTTATTGACCATGAAGATGCATCTCTAATAGCAAGAGGTTGTGGAATAGCTTCAACAATACTTGTAAAAGCAGGTGCAGATATTGAAAGTATCTCTTCAACTCATATACGTGGAGCACACTTAATCTGTTCTGCAAGAATAGGTGATATTGTAGATAGTAATTTAGAAACAGAAATTGAAAATCTATATGTTGGAGATGGATGTGTACTTCCTGAAGCACCAGGATTGCCTCCAATATATACAATATTAGCATTATCTAGAAGATTAGGTCAACATCTTGCTGAGACTTTATAATATTAAATAAGTCTCTTCTTTCTTTTTTTTAAACTTAATTTTTTATCAAATAATTTAAAACTAGTTTTATATATAAATGGGGGTTAGAAGAATAAACACATGTTTATTCTAAGTCAATTCTTGTAATTGTTTCATATATTTTTTCTAATGCGCTTTTTTGGTCAATATCTTCAATTATTTTATTAACTAAATCTAAATCTGCATGAGTTTCTGGATATTTAGGTACTGCACCACAGCCACTATCTGGGATAATAGATACTTCATAACTGCCCATTTTTTTACCAATAGCTTCAATTTCAATCTTATCTAAACTGATTAATGGACTAAATATTGGCATTCTACAATGGTATCGTGCAGCTTCAATATTATTTAATGTTTGTGAAGCTACTTGTCCTATACTACTTCCATCAACAACTGCATTTGCACCTTCTTGTTTTGCAAGATGTGCTGCTGATTGATACATTCCACTTTTACATAATACACAAGTCATACGAGGTGGTGTTTGTCCTTGGATAAATTCGAGATATTGTCCAAGTTTTATGGTATATAATCTTACTTCAGAACCTAAAGAATATCTTTCTAAATTCTTTGCTTGTTTTTTTACTTTTTCAATAGTTCCCGTTGTAAATGGATAATTATCACAGTGTAATAATGTTATAGCACAACCTCTTTTTAACATGTTATATGCTGCTACAGGTGAATCAATTCCTCCTGAAATTAAACATACAACTCTTCCTTGAGAACCTACTGGTAAACCGCCAAGTCCTGGAATTTTTTCAGTATAAATATATGTTCTATTTTTTCTTACTTCCACATATAATGTAAAATCAGGATTAGATAAATTTACTTTAGCTTTTGTTAATTTAACAACAACTGATCCACAATAACCTGCCATTTCCTGACTAGAAAAGTCATGTTCTCCAACACGTCTACATTTAACAGCAAATGAATCTTTTTCTGGATTAAATTTATTTTCATCAATTACTTGTTTAATAACAGTTTCTATTAATTCACTTATTTTTTCTTTATCTGTCTCTGTTTCACTAATAGGACTATATGAAACTATTCCAAATACTCTGTTTAAAACATCTTCTACTTTTTCATTAGTTTCATCAGTAATTAATGTCATACGACCTTGATCGTTTTCAAAGTCACAGTTTAATTCAGTTTGTATGTTGTTTATTAATTTATTTTCAAATTTACGTCTAATTTTTGGACTTTTAATTCCAATTTCTCCATATCTTACAAAATATTTCATTAAACTCCCTCATATTATAATTCAGTTATTAGTTTAGCTAAATGTTCTAAATTTCTTATTTCATGAACTTGTGCGCCAGCATTTTGGTAGTCACGCACACAACTTGTAGGTGTTGTCCATCTCTTTTTCTTTTCAGGATTGAGTATGATGACTTTTGCACTTTTTTGTACTATGTCTCGAAGTATTGTTGCACTTTCTAGTATACCCTCTTCTCGTTTTCCTTTCCAGTCTCTACAATCAGTTAATATAATTACTATACTTCTATGATTAAGTGGTGCCATGTCACGGAATTCTTTGAATGATTGTGCCATGTCTGATTGGCCGTGTATCATTCCTCGTCTCATTCTTTGTGCAGCTATACTTGTAAATGATTCTGTATATGATTCACTATTTAATGATTCTGTTGTGTCAATTACTTCACTATCAAATTCATAGCTGTATATTTTATCGAATGATTTTTGACAACCATATATTATTGAAAAGAACCAGCTACTTATCCAATCACAAGATCCACTAACATCACTTAGAAATATATGTTTATTTTTATGTAATCTTGGTTTGGATGTGTGTATTTGTATTAATTTTCCACCATTCTTTAGATTGCTTCTTATGGTTCTTTGCATATCTATGTTGGTTGTATTCATACGTTTACGTCTTTTCGATCTTTGATTTGCTATTTTATCGCCTAGTTTACGACATAAATCAAGTATTCTTTCATCAAATGTGTTGATATTACTTATATCTGTTTTCAATAAGTCTTTTTCATGAATTCTATTTTGTTGTAGTAGTTCTGGGTTAAAATCAGGGGGAATTTGTGCTTCAATAGGTAAGTCACTTTCCACACCTTCTGGCATACCCATAATGTCTTCACGTTCAATACTTGGATCATCTTTAGAATTGTCGTATTGATGTTCTATTCTGTCTGGTTTTGTTTCATCTGTAATATTTGTGAATAATTCATCGAATATTTTGTTAAATTTTTTATCATCATGGTGATCTTTAATGTATACACTTTTCAGAGCAGTTTTCATTTCTCGTATATTGTTTGTACTTTTCATCAGGTCCCATACATTACAAGCTGTTTGTGTACTACGTATACTTACTGGTACTCCGTTATCTCGTAGTTGATTTGATAAAGCAATTATTCTTTTATTAACCATATTATACATTTTCCCTGCTTATATGTTATATTAATATATGGTACTTGTAATATTTTTATTCTACTTTAACAATGTTATATTTTTATTTCTTAGTAAATAATATTTACTCTAAAAATCTATATGTTATAAACTTAAAATATAATATTAACAAAATAATTTTAATTTAAACTCTAATAGGTAAGATAGGTTATCATATGAAACGAATAGTATTATCAGGAACAGGAAGTGGAGTAGGTAAAACAACTATAGCCACAGGGATTATGAAAGCATTATCTAAAAATTATAAAATACAATCATTCAAAGTAGGTCCCGATTATATAGATCCATCATATCATAATTGTGCAACAGGAGTACCTTCTAGAAATCTAGATTCATTCTTCATGTCTGAAGGACAAATAAGACAATCATTTAAAAATGGAATGATTCATTCAAAAGCAAATTATGGGATAATAGAAGGTGTAAGAGGATTATATGAAGGGATAAGTCCGGTTAATGATATTGGAAGTACAGCATCAATAGCAAAAGCATTAAATGCACCAGTTATTCTAATTATAAATAGTAGAAGTCTTGTACGAAGTGCAGCTGCAATGACACTTGGATTTAAAGCATTAGATCCTAAAATAAAAATAGATGGTGTTATATTAAACAATGTAAAAAGTCAAAAACACTATTTAAAAACAAAAGAAGCAGTAGAAACACTAGCAAAAACTCCAGTACTTGGAGGAATAATAAGAGATAATACTATAGCAATGGAACAAAGACATTTAGGATTAATACCAGCAGTAGAAGAAGAAAGAATTAAAGGATTAATTGAAAAATGGGGTGAATTAATCCAAGAAAATATTGATTTAGACATGCTTAAAAATATAATGGATAATTCTGATTCAATACATGATAATTATGAACCAATATGGAATCCAAATAAAACAATACAAAAAACAAAAATTGGAATTCCATATGATGAAGCATTTAATTTTTATTACCAGGAAAATATAGAAGCATTAGAATATAATAATGCAAAAATAGAATACTTCAGCCCAATACATGATGAAACAATACCTGATGTAGATGCATTATATCTAGGGGGAGGATATCCCGAAATATTTAAAAAAGAATTATCTAAAAATACATCAATGCTCAAATCAGTAAAACAATTTTCACAAGATAATCATCCAATATATGCTGAATGTGGCGGATTGATGTATCTATGTAAATCTATTGATAACTTACCTATGGTGGATGTATTCTCCTATAAATCACAACTTACAAAAAAAGTTCAAGGACTAAGTTACACAATAGCTCAAGTTGAACAAAATAATCCTATATTAAAAAAGGGAACACAATATCATGGACATGAATTCCACTATTCAAAAGTAGAATACACAGGTTCTAATAAAAATGATTTTGCATTTAAAATGAAAAGAGGTGTAGGAATTACAGGTAAATATGATGGATTACTAAAAAATAATACTGTTGCAAGTTATATACATACACATAGTGCATGTTTACCTGATTTTGCATATAATTTCACACAAGCAGCATTAGAAAATAAATAAATAGGAAAAAAGTTAGTAAGGGATAGTATGGTAGTTAAAATAGGAATAATAAAAACAGGAACAATAGGAACATCTTCATTAATAGAATTAATACTTGATGAAAGGGCAGATCGTGAAGATATTGATGTTAGAATAGTGAGTTCTGGAGCAAAAATGAGTAAACAACAAATAGAAGAAGTCACATTTAAGATAAATGATTTTAATCCAGATATAATTATATTCATAAGTCCAAATCCAAATGCAAAACAACCAAAAAATGCAAGAAAAATACTAACTGAATTAGAAATTCCTACAATAATTATTGGAGATAAACCAGGGGAAGTTGCAATACCTGAAATTAAAGAACAGAAATTTGGTTATATTATAATACAAGCAGATCCAATGATTGGTGCAAGAAGAGAATTCTTAGATCCTACAGAAATGGTTTTATTCAATGCAGATGTATTAAAAGTATTGGCAGTAACAGGGGTATTTAGATTAATTCATAAAACTTTAGATAATGTGATAGATGATATTAAAAATAATGAACCAATACATCTACCAGAACTTTTAGTAACTGAGAAGGAAGCAGTTGATACTGCTGGATTTAAAAATCCCTATGCAAAGAGTAAAGCAATAGCAGCATATAATATAACAAAACAAGTAGCTCAGATGAATATAAACGCATGTTTCAAAGTAAAAGAATCAGATGAATATATACCAATTGTAGCAGCAGCACATGAAATGATGTCTTCAGCAGCAAAATTAGCTGATGAAGCAAGAATGATAGAAAAAACTAATGATTCTGTCTTAAGAACTCCTCATAGAAGGGATGGTTCTACATTAAGTAAGACTTCCTTAATGGATAATTTCAGATAAAAAAATTATCAATTCATTTCTATTTTTTTATAAAAAAAGTTGAAGTAAAAGGGTATTAACTAATTTTTTTATAATTTTCCCTTAGTACTTAGTAATTGGTCATGAGTAATTTTTGTAGCACTATTTAATGCACGGGCTAATGATTTAAATATTGCTTCACAAATATGATGGTCATTTTCACCTTCACATTTAATATTTATATTCATTAAACTAGTGTTAGCAAATGATTCAAAGAAATGTTTAATATTCTGTGAATTAACATCACCGATATATTGGTACTCAAAGTCTGCTTTAAATACAGTGTAATTTCGACCACTTATATCTACAGCAACAGTAGCTAAAGATTCATCCATTGGAACTATACTATAACCCATACGATTTATTCCTACTTTATTACCTAAAGCTTCTTTAAAACATTCACCAAGTAATAATCCAGTATCTTCTATAGTATGATGATCATCTACTTCAATATCACCAATAACTTTAACATCTAAATCAAAAAAGCCATGTTTACTAAATGATGTTAACATATGGTCAAAGAATTTAAGGCCAGTATCTATATTACTTCTTCCATTTCCATCAATATTTAATGTTATTTCTATGTCAGTTTCATTTGTTTTTCTACTTAATGTGACAATTCTATCATCTGTCATAAATACCCTCTCCTTGTTTTTAATCCTGATTATATATTAAGTCATGTTTTTCTATAAAATTTACTATTTTATTGACAGGTTGTCTTAAAAATTTAACCCTATTTAGATATTCCGTGAAGAATTTTAAATCATTACTTGATAGTACTTTAAAGAATATTAAACAAATAATGTATAATATTATTCCAATAACACCACCTATAATAGAACCTATGATAGTTTTAGGAATTAACATACAAGCACATGTTAAAAGGACATTACTAAGTATAATCAATAGAATATTTTTCCAAGGAAGCACTATTTTCGTACTTCTAACTACAATAAACATTATTACAATCATTAATATACATGTAGTTATAGTAGTAGCTATAGCAGCACCTAAAATACCAATATTTTTAACAAATAATACATTTAACACAACATTTAACACAGTACCTATTAATAATATATACATTGGAATACGAGGATTTCCTGTTCCTTGTAAAATACTACTACAAATCATATAAATACTATAAAATGACATTCCAATAACTAAAATGCTTAAAACACCTGAACCTGCAATATATGTACTTCCAAATAATATAGTAATTATAGGACTACTAAATATACTAATCAACACACATAATGGAAGAACAATTAAAATACAATATCTCAAACAATCAACAACATATTGCTGTAATAATTCATGATTTTTCAAAGCATAAGCCTCTGAGGTAGCAGGTAATAATACTGTTGATATAGATAATGAAATGACTAAAGGGATTCTAGCAATAGGATCTGCAGAATTATAATATCCTACATCACTAGATAACATAAATATTCCAATTATTATTGTACCAATATCATAAATTGCCATTTCAGATAATGCAGTTATTGTTACAGGAATAGCAAAACAAATAAGCATCCATAAAAGATTAAGTTCTTCTTTTAAAGATAACTTTAAACTATCTTCGGATTCAAAAAGTGGAGTTATATACTTTTTATATAAATATACTGCAGTAATTGCTGATATAATAAATCCAAATGCTCCTCCAAGAACGGCTCCTGTAGCATAAAGTCCACATGATACAAAAATACATGCAAAAACAATAGTGGCTACTTGCTCCGCAAGTCTATTATAAACAGTATATTCATTCTTATAAACTCCTTGATAAGCACCTCTCATAGCACCTACAACTACACTAAATGGTGTTATAAGACTAACTGCACGTAGTGGCCATACAACTAGGGGTTTATGGAATATTGTATTAGCAATAAAGTCTGATGAAAATAATAATATAATACTTAGTAAAATTGTCATAAATACCATATATTTGGTAGCAGTTAAGATAATTTGTTTTATAATTGCTTTTTCATCTTTGGCATTATATTCAGCTACGTATTTGGAAATTGCGGGTGGAAGTCCACCTGCAGATAATATCTGGAAGATTCCTTGAAATGGTAGTGTTAATCCATACAATCCATATCCTTCAGGACCAAGCATTCTACTCATTAATAATCTATTAATATATCCTCCTACTCTAAATAATAGATTACCTATTAGTAAAATAAAACTATTCTTCATTACTTTATTATCAGACATTCTTTTCACATAACATTATTTAATTTATTTAATAAAATGTTTATATCACTTTAATAAATATATAAGTATATACTTTAGTATTTATATTATACTTATTAACTTTTTATGGTAGATTTATATGGATTATAGAAAACTAGATATTTTTTCACCAATGATTGTTGTTTTATTGGTTGTAGTTTATTTGATTTTTTCATTCATTGCATTTGAATATCATTTAAAAGAATTAGTGGGTATAAATATTAATACAATAGGAATTATAATTTTAGGATTAATATTTTATGTTTTAGGACTTTATATTAGTAGATATATGCTTAAAAATAAAAATTTAGTTGTAAACACTGATAAGTTAGATAAAATAACATCTAAACGTTTCATATTAACTTTAGTTATATTGGGTATTATATTACAAATAATAAACATGATTTATCTTGGTGGAATTCCATTATTTAGTGGATATTTAAAGGCACATGCAGCTACACGCATATGGTTATTGTCCTATTTACTATTCTTACCTTCAATCAATATCTTATTAGCTAAATATAATGATAAAAAGTATTACTTGTTATTTATAATAGGATTGTTATTATTTATATGTACTGGATACAGGACTACTGTAATGGCAATAGTAATAAGTGTATTAATAACATTATATTATACACGTGATATTCCACAAAAATATTTAATGTTGTCAATAGCAGGTATTTTCATATTATTATTAATTGTAGGGTATGTCGCAGTTAAATCAATTGAATGGCAAACATGGACATTAAACCCACTTGAACTGTTATTCTATCGTGCAGGATATACATTACAAGTATTAGATCATGCAGTAGCTTTACAAGGAAGTACTCATGGTCAATTACTATATAATACTTTAATGGGATTCTTCAAATCAACAGATCCTCGTGTTATAGTAGGTTCAACCACTCTAGGTTATGCTCATTCAACAACATCAATGATATTTGGTCCAGCATTACTTGACTTTGGATTATATGCAATGTTAATTCAAATGTTACTAATAGGAGTTATAATGGGCATAATGTATCATATTCAAAAAACATTTAACACAATATTCGTAGCACTTTATGCTATGTTACTTGCTCATGTAATTATATGGATAGAAACAGGACCTACTGATTTAGTAGTGCTATTATTTTTTATAATAGCTATATTGATTATGATATGTACAATAAGAAATAATAAAGGAGGACAATAATTGAACATTGCATTAGTAGCAGAAACAGCTCCTGCAAAAACATTAATTCCTATTATTGAGAAATTAGATGATAATATATTGTCTTTAACTCATAGTGAAGGAGCAATGAAATTATTAACTCCATACAGCACTGAAATAAAATCTATTGGTGAAAGTAGAAGAAACACAATTACAAAAAGAAGTAATTTTACAATAGGTAGACTTGTATTAGAAGATTCATATAGAACATATAAAGCATTGAAAAATAATAATATTGATTTAGTATTAACTTGTGGAAATGCAGGTGATGTTCGTAAAGGAATTTTAGCAGCTAAAAAACTAAATATATCCAAAATACACATGGAACAAGATATTTATAATCCTATTGAAATGATAGCATACGCTGATTTAATAACAGTGCCTAGTCAGTCTGCTAAGAAAAAACTAAAAAAAATGTATGGAATTACAAATACATTTAATATAAAAGGTTATCCTCAAGCAGAATATGTTAGTAGACAGGTATTAAAAGATCCAGAGGTATTGTATAATCATTATGGAGTTGATGATTTTTATCTTCTATTTTTAGGTGGAGATACAAGAGTATCAGATATTCCAGATATAATTCAAGAAATTCAAAAACTAAATAAAATCATATTAATAATTCCTTATAGGTTTGAAGCAACATATGTTTCTAGATTCGTAACTAGAAAAGGAGTATATATTATTGATGGCTATGTTGATTTAATTAGTCTTATGAATGCTTCACAGGGAATTATATATTGTGCAGGGATGGGTGTTACAATAGAAGCAGGAGCATTATCAGTTCCAGCAGTAAAGTTATTAGGATTTCACACTGAACATGCAAGTAATGATTTAGCAAAAAATTTAGGAATACATGTGGTTTCAGCTTATGATATAAAAAATGCTGTGGAAAACATGAAAAAACCAAGAGGGTCACGTTTAATAAAAAATGGGTGTAAAGCTAGTCTTAAAGTAGCAGAATTAACTAAAGAGTTGCACATGTTTGACCAAACTAATGGTGGAAGAAGTAGTATGAAAAAAATATGGAATCAAAGAAAAAAGTATAGATGATTCCTTATTAATTTATTTTGTAAATCCAACAACTAATGTTCCTAAATTAACTTTTTTTTCTAAATTGAAACATTTTTTTATATAAACATCTGATTCAAGTGAAGGTAATCCTACTTTTAAACTACATACTAAATTTTTCAGGTGTTTATTACTAATAAAGTATGGTGATGCACTAGATACAATAAAATATTGTTTTTCACCAGTGTTTGCTAAATCATCATATCTTACAAAATTATCTGATAGAAATTGAACTGAAGGATTTTTATGTAATTCTTTTAATTCCTCTTTATCATATATTTCTTCACCAATTAAAATGCCTGAATCACTAATTAGATTTAATGTTGGTTTTATAGATAAATCCATGAAAACTTCTTTATCAATATCTCTTATTATTACTATTGTTTCTTTTTCTTCAAAAGCTTCTTCCAATCCTTTATTTATCACTGGAATACTTTCTTGAAGTCTTTCTTTTTCTAAACTCATTATCTTTTTTTGCATATTTTGAGATATGAGTTCTGCACGAACGATATTTTCTTCTTTTCGTATCATGTCAAGAATTTCATAATTGCCTGACATATTATTCACCTTATTAATTAAATTCCAAATTCAATTAACTAATAATATATCAGTTGTTATTAAAAATAATTTGTATAATTTTAAAAAAAATTTTAATAATTTTCTATAATTTGGTGATAAAAAATAAAAATAGATAATTATCTGTTAAATCCAATAAGATAGGGGATATATGATTTATTATCATCTATTTTAAACCATTCTCTAATGAGTTTATGATTATCTGAAGAAGGTAGTGCAACAATTAAATCATCATCATATTCGTCTAAATTCATTGTAATGTAATTAATTGATGTTCCTGGAATTATAAAAAACTTTTTTTCATTGGGTTTATTTAGTTTAGTGTAAATTATAAAATTATCTGATATAAATTCAATATCAGCTTCTTTTTTTAGTAATTTAAGTTCATTTTCACTATTTACTTCTTTTCCTATAATTTTCTTGGATTCATTAACTAGAATTTTCTGAGGTTTATATTCTTTATTTTCAGGAGAGATTGCATCATCTTTAATTACAATTATTGTTTCGTCTTTTTTTAGAGCTTCATCTAGTCCTACATTTATTAAAGGTGGAACATCATTCAAGTGTTTCATTTCTATTTGAATAACTTCTTTTTTCATTTCATCAGACATTATTTCTGCTCGAACAATGCTCTTTTCATTTCGAAGATGGTCTAGTAGTATATACTCCTTATTCATGTCTCTCACCAATAGGAACTTAAATTTTATTCTCTCAATAATTCTAATTTATATTATATGTAATTGTTTGAAAGAAGTAGTTTATATAATAATATTAAAGATGTTGATTATTTTAAAAAAAGAAAAGGGGATTATAATGCGATAGGTCCATTACTTGGGTCAGAACCATATAATATATCACAAATTTCATATAATTGATCTATACCTCTAACTTCATGTGCTTGTAGAGGTATTTCAGCAATAATTTGTCCTTCAAAAGTAGCTCTAATTGTATCTAGACGTTTTTCTTGGATTTTACGTCTTGCTTTACAGAATTCACAATGATTATTATCAGGTTGAATTTTGTTCACAATTATACCATCAGTAGTTATATTTGATTTATTCAATGCTTCAATAGCTCTACTTGACTCAATAATAGACATTTCTTCAGGAATTAACACACTTTTAAATGTGGTTCTTGATGAATCAGTAAGTATTTCTCTTGCTTGGATAACTTCTTTCTTCATTTCTTCAAGTTCTGCCATATTTTCTAAGTCATCATCATCTGAACCCATGAATGGAATGATATTTTTAAGTTTTTTAGCTGCAGCACCTAATGTTTTTCTAGTTTTTATTAATTTTCCCACCCATGAATCCATCATTTCTGGGAAAGAAAGTAATCTTAGTGTATGTCCTGTAGGTGCAGTATCAAATATAATTACATCATATTCATCATTATTCATGTATTGCATGAATTTATCAAATGAGGCTATTTCATCAATACCTGGAGAAGAACTCATAGCATCCATTTGTTCTGTAAACATACCTAAAGCATCATTATATTTTTGTTGAATTTGCATTCTTGTCTTATATTCTTCCATTGCACGATCAGGGTCAATTTCAATTGCTTCTAAATTATGTGTTATTGGTGTAGGAACATGTTTAATTAGTCTATCAAATGAATCACCAAGTGAATGAGCAGGATCTGTTGAAATAATCAATGTTTTTTTATTCATACGTGCACACCAAAGAGCGGTAGCAGCAGAGACTGTTGTTTTTCCAACTCCTCCTTTTCCTCCTATAAAAATAAATGTTGTTTTCTTTTTATTGAATGTAACTAAATCTGTAAATGCCAAATTTGTTCCTCCTTTCTTTTTAAATTAGATGTGGTTATTATATAATTTTCTTATTTAAATTTTTATTATTTAATAATACTTATGAATTATCTTTAAATATATATACTTTATTTGAATTTTTCATTAATTTTATAATATATAAAATAAATATTAATCATTATATCACGTTTTTTATAAACTGGAAGTAAAATTATGATTGAATTACCTTATTTTAATGTAAATGAATTTATAGAAAGAGCTTGCGATTTTATAAGAGAAACAGTAGAACTTTCAAATTCTAAAGGAGTTGTTGTAGGATTAAGTGGTGGGATTGATTCATCTGTTGTTGCTTGTTTAGCTGTTAAAGCATTAGGTGCTTCAAATGTTCGGGGATATATTATGCCTACAGAAACAACATCTGATCAAGACTTGTATGATGCAGAATTAATTAAAGATGAATTAGATATTGAATCTGAATTTATAGCAATTGGAGAAATTCATAAGCAATTTTTAAAAACATGTAATTCTGAGAATATGGTTTCAGAAAATAATACATTAGCATCTGCTAATCTAAAACCTAGGATAAGAATGAGTATTTTATATTATTATGCAACATTACATAATTCTTTAGTTATTGGTACAGGAAATAAAACTGAAATCCAAATAGGTTATTTCACAAAATATGGGGATGGTGGTGTTGATTTTGAACCAATTGGTGATTTATACAAAGAAGATGTTAAAAAAGTTGCAGTTGCATTAGGAGTACCGAGTTCAATTATTCAAAAATCCCCTACTGCTGGTTTATGGTCTGGACAAACAGATGAAGAAGAGTTAGGTATTACATATAATCTTCTTGATAGAATATTGTATTTATATCTGGAAAAGCAATATGATTTCGAATCTATTGCAGATGAATTAGAAATCCCTTATAATGAAGTAGAACGTATTATTAATATGGTAAATAATGCAGAACATAAAAGAAAAACAGTACCTATATTAAGTAAATATTGTGATGAATAATAAAATAATCACTTCCATTTACTCTTTTTTTAAATAAACTATTATTTTTACATAAATTTTTTTTTCTATAAACTAAAGTTTCAAGATATATTATCCTAAATTTAAAATAATGTAAACTATATAAATATACATATTATTAATTAAATATTTCAGAATTATTTCATTCATTATTAACAAAGAGATTAGGAAGTTTAATCAATGGTAACTGAATTAGAAAAAAAATGGCAAAAAAAATGGCAAGACGCTAAATTATTTGAATCAAATCCTGATGATAGGAAAAAAATGTACTTAACAGTAGCATTTCCATATCCAAGTGGAGCAATGCATGTAGGGCATGGAAGAACATACACAGTACCTGATGTATATGCAAGATTTAAAAGAATGCAAGGATACAATGTATTATTCCCAATGGCATGGCACGTAACTGGAGCTCCTGTAGTAGGAATTGCAAAAAGAATAGAAAGAAAAGATCCATGGACTATGGACATATATAAAAATGTACATAAAGTATCTGAAGAAGAACTAGAAAAATTTGTAGATCCAGAATACATAGTAAAATACTTTAGTAGTGAATATCATGAAGATATGGCACACATGGGATATTCCATTGATTGGAGAAGAGAATTTAGAACAATTGATCCACACTATAAACAATTTGTCAGATGGCAAATAAGACAATTAAAAGATAAAGACCTTGTTAGAAAAGGATCACACCCTGTAAAATACTGTCCTGATGATGAAAACCCCGTAGGGGATCATGACTTGTTAGAAGGAGAAGGTGTGGGAATAAATGAATTAACATTAATCAAATTCCCATATGATGATTCATATCTTGTAGCAGCAACATTCAGACCAGAAACATTATATGGAGCAACAAACTTCTGGTTAAATCCAGATGCTGAATATATTAAGGTAGAATATAATGAAGAAAAATGGATAATAAGCAAACAATCCTATGATAATATAATACATCAAAAAGAATCAATGAAAATAATTGAAGAGGTAGATCCTAAAGAATTCATAGGAAAATATGTGGAAAATCCAATGACTCATGAAAAACTACCAATATTCCCGGCATCATTTGTAGATCCTGATTATGCAACAGGAGTAGTTTTCTCAGTACCTGCACATGCACCAGCAGATTATATAGCACTAGAGGATATTAAGAAAAACACTGAAGCAATAGAAAAATACAACCTTCAAGAACAAATAGATAACATAAACATAATTAGCTTAGTAGACCTTAAAGGATACTCTAAATTCCCAGCAAAAGATTTCCTAGATCAATACAATGTAACAAGTCAGGATGATGAAAACCTAAAAGAAGCAACAAATGAAATCTACAAAAAAGAACATGCAAAAGGAATAATGAATGAAAATACAGGGGAATTTGAAGGTAAACGTGTTGCAGATGTAAGAGACGATGTAATTGAAAAATTAATTAACGAAGGTATTGCTGATAAACTATATGAATTTGCAGAAAAACCAGTAATATGTAGATGTGGGGCAAAATGTGTAGTTAAAGAATTACATGATCAATGGTTCGTAAAATACTCTGATAAAAAATGGACAGAAAAAACATATGATTGTCTTGAACAATTAGAAGTAGTTCCAAATGAAATAAGATCCAACTTTGAATACTACTTAGACTGGTTAGAAGACTGGGCATGTTCTAGAAGATTAGGATTAGGAACACACATGCCATGGGATGAAAAATGGTTAATAGAACCATTAACTGACTCTACTGTATATATGGCATACTACACAATAGCAAAATACATGGACAAAATAGCTCCTGAAGAATTAAATGATGCATTTTTCAACAAAGTATTCTTAAACAAAGATGAATCAAATGATGGTTCTAAAAACAAAATACCTGCAGAACTAACAGAACAAATCCAAAAAGAATTTAACTACTGGTATCCATTAAATTGGAGATTATCTGCAAAAGACCTTGTAGGAAACCACTTATCCTTCCACATGTTCCACCATGCAGCAATATTCCCTAAAGAATACTGGCCAAAAGGAATAACCGTATTTGGTATGGGATTACTTGAAGGACAAAAAATGTCTTCATCTAAAGGAAATGTAATTCTTCTCAGTGAAGCAATAGACAAATATGGTGCAGATACAGTGAGATTATTCTTAATGTCTTCTGCAGAACCATGGCAAGACTTTGACTGGAGAGCAACAGAAGTAAATGGTATACAAAGAAGACTAGAAGCACTTCAAGAATTCCCAGAAAAAGTAGAAAAATTAATTGGAGAACCATTAAAACTTAACTTGGATAATAAAGCACCATATGTAGAAAAACCAATTAATAAATGGATAATAAGTCAAATAAACAAAAAAATAGCAACATCTACAGAAGCACTAGAAGGATTCCAAACAAGAAAAGCATTACAAGCAAGTCTATTCTTATTTAGAAAAGATGTGGAATACTACCTTAATAGATTAACAATAGTCAGTGACGAAGAAAAAGAAACTCTTAAATATGTAGTAAACACATGGATAAGATTACTATCACCATTCATACCATACACAACAGAAGAAATATGGGAAAAATACAATGATGACGATACATTCATGTCAACTCTTGCATGGCCAGAAGCAGATGAATCATTAATTGATGCAAAAATAGAAAAAAGTGAAGAAATAATACAAGACTTAGCAAAAGACATAAAAGAAATCATAAAAATCACAAAAGCAGACCCAGAAACAGTTCACTTATACACAGCACCCGAATGGAAATACAAAGTATATGACATAGCACAAGAAGTAGGAAAACCAAATATTGGTGAAATAATTAAAAAATCCATGGCAGCAAACATATATGATAATAAAAAAGAATTATCTAAATTTGCAACAAAAGCAGGAAAATCATTTAATAAAATAAACTATGTTGGACAAGTAGATGAAGTTACAGTCATAAATGATGCTAAAGATTTCCTAGAAAATGAAATTGGTGCAAAAATAGAAGTTTATGATGAACCAACATATGATCCACAAAACAAAGCACAAAATGCAACACCATATAAACCAGCAATATTTCTTGAATAAGTAAATGTTTTAATATAAACATAAAACATTTATTTTTTTATTTTTCACAGATGGAAAAATCGAAAAATTTAATATAACCTATTAACATATCTATTAATAGTATTTTTATACTAGTTTTTAACATATTTATATTTAAAATATGCCTTGGTAGTGTAGCGGATATCACGAGGGACTGCGGATCCCTTTACCCGAGTTCAAATCTCGGTCAGGGCACTATTATATTTTCTATTTTTATAAAAATTTTAGTCTATTTTTCTAATTATATTAAAAAAATTCAATTTAATCGAATAATTATAATTTTATAATAGTTTAACCTATACTTATAATTAGATTATAAAATAAATTATTTGAGGAAATATGGTATGACAAAAATAGGTTTACTTGAAGTTAAAGGTGTTTTAACATTATATGAAAATTTTGGACAATTACCTACAGATATAGTTAAATCTGATGGAACACTAGAAAATGGAAAAAAAGCTCATGAAGAATTAGATGGAATTATCATTCCTGGAGGAACAATACTTGAATCAGAATCAATGACTCCAGAAGTAGCAGAAGAAATAAATTTAATAAATGATAATGATGGATTTATTTTTGGTGTATGTGCTGGTTTTCAAATACTTTCAAAACAAACAAATGTAGGACGAAATTCACCAGTACCTATAATAAGAGAAGGTTTAGGATTATTAGATGTTACTTTTGAACCAAAAATCAATACAAATAGGATACATGCAGATATTGTTGATGATAACACATTATTCACCAAAGGATTAAAAGATCAAAAAGTAAAAGGTTTCCATTGTCATACTTATGGAGAAATTAAATCAAATGATAAAGATGTAATGTATTCTAATATTCAACGATCAAATTATAAATATAAACCAGAACGAGTTCTTTCAGGAGTATCTAACAAAAAAGGAAATATTCTTGGAACAACAGTTCATGCATTATTAGATAATAATCCATCAGTAGTTAATAATATATTGGATTATGTTGATGCAGTAGATGAATATGAAGATATTCAAAGAAGAAATAAAATTTTACATGATAAAATATTTAATGAAATAGGTATTGAAACAAATAATATTGCTCATTTAGAGAAAAAACATCCTGAAATACCACCAATGATTATGTTGATGGGAACAGGTTCTGAATCTGGAAAAACATTCCTTGCTAGTGGAATAGTTGGTGCATTACGTGAAAGAGGTATTCATACTTATGTTATAAAAGTAGGCCCTGATATAAGGGACTTATCTCCATCACTTTATGTGAATAAAGAAAAATTGGAGGATTGGGGTTCTATTCAAATAAGTAGTATTGGTTGGATGCCTCTAGAAGAAGTAATAGAGCAAGTTAAAGGAAAAGGTTATGATTTAATACTGGTTGAAGGTGTAATGAGTGCAGCAACAGGATTATTAAATAAAAAAACACCTTATTCCACTGCAGAAATAGCTTATGCAGGTAATATTCCTGTAATAATGGTATCTAGTGTAAGTAAAGGTGGTATTGAAACAGCAGCTATTGATATACAAGCACATATTGACTTATTAAATAAAATGGATATTACTACAAAAGGAGTTATTTTAAATAAAACATATGATGCTGATATAGTAGAACATGTAACAGAATACATATCCAGTAAATCCGGACTCAATAAAGAAAATATTTGGAGTATAGGAAAAGCTAAATTTGAAAATAAGGGTCAAGTTCCTGAAGATTATCTTCAACTAGAAACTTTTACTCAAGCAGCAATTGACGTGGTTAATAAACACTTGGATGTTATGAAATTTGTAGAATTAGCACAAACACCTACGTTTAGAGGTTATTTGAATTATGATGAAATTTGTGAATTATATAAAAAATAGTATTTAAAAAAGAGATAGTGTATTTGGGAATTTAATTATTTTTAAATTCCTTGTATGCTTCTATAATTTCATCTCCACTTATAAAAACATGATTATTTTTTTCAGCATATTCTTTTGTTTCATTAATTGGCATGGCTTTTCCATTTTCACCAATCATTTCACAACAAATACCTACTGGTTCTAATCCAGCCATTTCTAGAAGTGCTATTGTTAATTCAGTATGGCCTTCTCTTGTTAAAACTGCATCTTCTTCTGATCTTAATAATGTAACATGTCCTGGTGATCTGAAGTATTTTCCAAATTCTGAATGTTTTCCTTTTTTACAAAGTAGTGCTAGTTCACGTTCTGTTTTTGCTCGGTCATCATCAGGAATTCCAGTATATGTATCTCTATGATTTACAGTTATGCTGAAAGATGATTTTTCATCATAGGGTATGTCATTAGGATATAATTCTTTTAGAATAGGATATTTTTCATTTGCTTCTTCTAATACATCAATCATGAATGGAATGCCTAGTTTATCACAATTTTCTTTGGATATTGGCATACATACAAGTCCACCAGCATATTTACGAATTGTTGTCATTTTTTCAGTAGTCATAAATTCTGCTGCAGTTATCATGTCTGTTTCACTTTCACGGTCTGCACTATCATAAATTAATATGATTTCTCCATTTTTCAGTGCTTCTATTGCTTTATTTAACATATAATAACCTAATTTTATTTTTTTTATATTTAAGTAGTTATATTTCTATCTTTAATGTCTGCTATTTTCTTTTCAAGGGTATCTTGTTTTATAATCATACTTAGAACATTAGATAAATGTAACATATTTTCAATTACTATTATTTTCTTTGCTTGTAGTAATGAATAAATTGTTTTTATATCTGAAGAAGGTATATCAAATGTTTCACCATCCATGGTTTCCCAGCGAGTTTCATATTTGATGTCCTTATTCTGATTTCTATATAAACTTACTTCTTTAGGGTATGCTTTAATAATGATTTCATCGACTTGTTTTATGGGTTCTGTAATTTTATTTTGTTCAATGGTAGAAATTTGGATTATTCTTTCTGTTGGAATAATTTTTAAATATTGATTTTCTCCGATTTTACGTATCATTGATTTATCTACAGTTGCTGTTGTTATTAGTTCATAGTTATTAGTCAACAGTATCCCTCCCGGAATACACTTAAAATTCTCATTGTTGTTTTTAGTTATTTAAAATAATTGTCTATAATATTAAATATACTATATATAATAAGTATTTTAAATTTTATAATTAATACAATTTATCCTATTATTTAATATTAGATTAATTCTTTTTTTAATAGTTTATTTCTAAAATAACTGTTGAACCATCTTTGAGATTCATGGTATTTCTTAGTTTTTCTTCACAGATAAATTCAAGAGTGTCTGTATTATATACAGTTTTTACAGGAAATAATATTGCACCTTTTTTATTAATAGACTTATTTTTGGTAGTGATGGTAGCTTCTAAGAAAAATACATCACCAAATTGTTGATTACCTTCAATTTTTTTTAATTCAGATGCTAATTCATTTTCTATATCTAATGTAATATTATTTTTTAATTTAACATTTAAAGTTCCAGGATATGGTTCAAAACCTAATTTAATTTGATATTGTTCTTTATAAACAGTTTTTTTTCATGAATTTACTAGCTTTTTGTAAACCTGGATGAACGATGCCTTCTAATAAGACCATATTAATACTCCTATGAATATGTTTTTATATTATTATATTTGTTATTAGTTTTTCTTAAAGTTGAGAAGTAATATATTATGTATTATAATTAACATACATAATAATTAATATATATAAAAAAAATGAATTTATTTAATTATTTTAGAATTTTTTTAGTTCATAAAAATTTAGATGGAGGAACATATAACTATGAATATTCGTATAGCTTTACCTTCAAAGGGCCGTATAAGTGGTCCTGCAGTGGAATTATTGGAAAAATCAGGTATAGGATTAACTGATAATTCAAATCGTAAATTGTTTTCAAACACGTTTGATCCTGAAATAAGTGTAATGTTCACACGTGCAGCAGATATACCTGAATATGTGGCTGATGGTGCAGCAGATATTGGAATAACTGGTTTTGATTTAGTAAAGGAAAAAAATGCTGATGTTGAAGTATTGGAAGATTTAAATTTTGGTCAAACAAGACTGGTTGTCGCAGCTCCTGAAAATTCTGATATTAAAACGGTAGATGACTTAAAAAATGTTAAAACAGTAGCAACAGAATTTCCATGGTTAACTAATTCTTACTTTAAACAAAAAGGAATTGATGTAAAAATTTTAGCTTTGTCTGGAGCTACAGAAGTAGCACCCTTAATTGGAGTAGCTGATGTAATAGCTGATTTAACAAGTACAGGTACAACATTAAAGATGAATCATTTAAGAGAAATTGATACAATATTTAATAGTTCTATAATTTTAATTGCAAATAAGAATAGTTTAAAAGAGAAATATGAAAAAATAGAAGCTATTCAAACAGGGATAACTGGAGTACTTCAAGCTGAAGGTAAAAAATTAATAATGGTAAATGTTAAGAAAGAAAATCTTGAAAAAGTAAAAGAATTAATTCCAGGTATGGGTGGACCAACAATCTCTGAAATATATGGAAACAAGGATTTAGTAGCAGTACACTCTGTAATCTCTGAAAAAGATGTATTTCAAACAATTAATGATTTACGTAAACTTGGTGCAAGAGATTTGCTTGTAGTACCAATTGAAAGAATTTTAGAAAATGTCTAAATACAGAATGATATTTTTTTTTGATAATATGAAATATATTAAATATAAAACTTCAGAAGATGAAGTACATGTGGGAATTGTAGAGGATAATGTAATATATTGTTTGGATTATACATGTATTATTGAATCTATACGAAATGAACATAATTTTAAAGATAATTATACTAGTAATAAAAGTGTGAATCTAGAGGATGTTACAATACTACCTCCAACTAATCCTTCAAAGATAATATGTGTAGGTTTAAATTATAAAGATCATGCTGGGGAATTAGATATGGAACTTCCAACTGAACCATTATTATTTATGAAACCTTCAACAAGTATTATAGCTACACAACAAACTATAAATTATCCAAAAATTACTAGAAAATTAGATTTTGAAGGAGAACTAGGTATAGTTATATTGGATAAAATAGATTCAGGTCAATTTAATGAAAATATTCAATTAGGTTATACTATAATAAATGATGTAACTGCAAGAGATCTTCAAGAAAGTGATGGTCAATGGACACGTTCAAAAAGTTTTGATACATTTTGTCCATATGGTCCGGTTGTAGTGACAAATATTGATTCATCTAATTTGAATATAAAATCAGAAGTAAATGGTAATATAAAACAAAATTCTAATACACGAAATATGATATTTTCTTCATTAGATTTGGTGAAATATATATCTAATATCATGACATTAAATCCGGGTGATATAATTGCAACTGGAACACCTCCAGGAATAGACCATTTACAAAAAAATGATAAAGTAACAATTACAATAGAAAAAATAGGAAAATTACAAAATATAGTTAAATAAATAATTAGGGGTTTATTTTTATGGAAATTAAGGAATATACTTGTGATGTGCTAGTAATAGGTTCAGGTGGAGCAGGCTGTAAATGTGGAATAATTGCTAGTAAAAATAATCAAGATGTAATAATAGTATCAAAAGGATTAACATTTAAATCTGGATGTACCATGCTTGCAGAAGGAGGATATAATGCAGTATTTGGGTATGTGGATAAAGAAGATGCTTTACAAATACATATTCAAGATACTTTAAAAGGTGGAGCATTTTTAAATGATTTAGAATTAATCCATAAATTAGTAACAGAATCACCTAAAATGTTAATTGAATTAGAAAAGTATGGTTCATTATTTGATAGACAAGAAGATGGAAGATTAAACCAAAGAGCTTTTGGTGGACAATCTTATCGTAGAACTTGTTTTAAAGGAGATCAAACTGGTCATGAAATGATGGTGGGTCTTAGAGAAGAGGTTATAAGAGAAGGTGTAAAAACTCATGGAGAAGTCATGATTACAAAACTTCTTTTTGATGAAACAAATACTAAAATAGTGGGAGCTATGGGTCTTTCACTTGAAGATAGTTCTATAGTTGTTTATCATTCTAAAACAACAGTTATAGCTTCAGGGGGTTGTGGTTGGTTATATCCAGTAACATCTAATGCTGTTCAAAAAACGGGTGATGGTGTTATGATAGCTTATGAAGCTGGTGCTGATGTAATGGATATGGAAATGGTTCAATTTCATCCAACAGGTATGTTATCTCCTAAATCTCGGAGAGGAGTTCTTATAACAGAAGCAGTTCGTGGTGAAGGAGGATATTTAATAAATACTGATGATGAAAGATTCATGATTAACTATGATTCACGTCAAGAATTAGCAACAAGGGATGTAGTTGCAAGAGCAATTTATACAGAAATTCAGGAAGGTCGTGGAACAGACGATGGAGGAGTATATTTATCTGTAGCACATCTACCTGAAGAACAAGTACATACAAAGCTACAGACAATGGTCAGACAATTTAAAGATGTGGGTGTGGACATAACAAAGGAACCAATGGTTGTAGCACCAACTGCTCATCATTTTATGGGTGGTATTAAAATTAATAGTGACTGTGAAACAAATATTGAAAATTTATATGCTGCGGGAGAAGCATCTTCAGGAGTTCATGGGGCAAACCGTTTAGGTGGAAATGCATTGGCAGATACACAAGTATTTGGTAATGCTGCAGGACTTAAAGCTTCAGAAAAAGCAAAAACTTCTGAACTTCTTGAACCCGGAGAAAATCAAATAAACGATGAAATTTCAAGAATTCAATCTATATGGACTGATGGAAAATACAGACCAAATGATATCAAAGAACAAATTCAAGAAATAATGTGGAAATATGTTGCAATTGTCCGTGATGAATCTGGTTTAAAAGAAGCACAAGTTAAATTAAATGAACTTGAAGAAAAAACTAAAAATATGAAAGTTCCACAATTTGAAGAATTCAATGAAGATCTTGTCGTTGCAATTGAAGTAATCAGCATGATAAAATTAGCAAAATTAATTGTAAAGTCAGCATTACTTAGAAAAGAAAGTCGAGGAGCACATTATCGTTTAGATTATCCTGAACGTAATGATAAAGAATATCTTAAAAGTTTTATCTTAAATAAAAATAAAGATACTAGAACAGTAGAACGTGGATTATTTGCTGATTAATCCATCCATTAATTCTTTTTTTTTAATATATTAATAAAAACTAGTTTTTAAAATTCTCTTTTAAAAAAGTAATAATGAAATGTAAAGAACACTTCATTATGTTTTGACTTTTACTAAAAGTGGATGATATTTAATTATTTTCTAATGCACTCATTGTGCTAAGTATTTTATGGTCTTCTTCTGGTTTTGCTTGTAATTGTAAACCTACTGGTATATCATCAACTAATCCTGATTTCATACTACTTGCAGGAATACCGGTAATGTTTGCAAGAACAGTTAATATATCATATGCATACATATCCATAGTATCAATTTCTTCCCCTATTTTATGCGGTAGTTTTGGAACTGTAGGTCCTGCAATTACATCAACATTACTTAATAAATCATTGAAGTCATTACGGATAAGTGATCTTGCTTGAAGTGCTTTTTTATAGTATTTTCCACTGAATTCTTTTTGACTTATATATGACCCAATTTCTATTCTACGAGCTACTTCAGGTCCACATACTTCTTCTATTCTTTCACCATATTTACGGCCATCATATTTTCTTGTAGCTGAGAAGAATTCTACATAATTTATAAGATAATATGTAGGAAGTCCAAGATTAATATCTTCAAATGTTAATTCTTTGATATCTGCACCTAAATCAGATAATTGGTCAATAGATTTATTTACAACGTTATTTATTTTATCATCAGTCACATCCATAAATTCTTTTACTATTCCTACTGTGGTATTTTCAAGGGATGTTGTTTTCGTATCATCTATGAATGGGGATGTTTCTTTTTTAATTGTTGTAGTATCATATGGGTCATAACCTGTTATTACATCTAACATAAGTGCAATACCTGTTGTATCATTTGCAAATGGTCCTATTTGGTCTAAACTCATTGATAAATCAAGAAGTCCTTGTCTTGAAACCATACCATAAGTAGGTTTAAATCCCATAACTCCACAATGTGATGCAGGATTTCTAATAGAACCACCAGTATCAGAACCTAGTGCTATATCACACATTCCTGCTGCAATTGCTGCTGCAGATCCTCCACTTGAACCTCCTGGGATATGTCCAGGGGCACTTGGATTATTTGTAGGTCCATACATTGATGTTTCAGTAGAACTTCCAGCTGCAAATTCATCCATATTTGTTAATCCAACAATAACTCCATCTTCTTCTATTATTCTGTTAATCACTGTTGCATTATAACTTCCAATATATTCTTTAAGAGTTGGGGATGCTGCAGATACAATTAAATCTTCAACATTAATGTTACATTTAATACCAATAACAAGTCCAGCTAATTTTCCTGTATCTTCATTATTTTTAATTCTATTATCAATGTTTTCTGCTACTTTTTGTGCTCTTTGTAAGTCTAATTCAACAAATGCATTAATATCATTATTTTTTTCTTCAATGATACTATACATTTGTTCTAGATTTTCAGTTGCTGTTAATTCCTGTTGTTTTATTGCTTCAACTTTTTCTATTATTTTCATATGTTCACCTTTAGTAAAATTCGTGAAATAATAATTTATCATACTCTTATATGTATAATATATATGATTAAAGAAATTAATATAATTTAACTTATTATAATTTTAATTTCATTTATTTCCATAATTTTTTTTAAGAATAGTTAATTAAAGTATTTTTAAATTTTTTTTCAATATTAAATTTTTAATAAAAGTCAAATTTATAAATAGTAAAGTAAATATATTATATCAGTAACAAGATTGTGCTAAAATCAATATATAAACTTGAATTATATCATAATGTAAAATATAGTCTTATACTCACATATGAAACTATTTTTAACATTAATGTTTTAGATTTAAATATCTAGTACAAACTTGTTAGAATGTACAATTATTTAGCATAAAATTTAGTTATATTCTAAATAATAGAAACATTTAAAAATAACAATGTTGATATTTATAAACATTAAAAATTGATTGAGTTTTGAAAAATTAAAATTAAGAAACTCATATATAATATATATTATTATAAAAGGTGAACAAATGGATCTTATAGAAAATTTAAAAGCAGCATTAAATGGCGAAGAAGTAGAAAAAGTACCTGCAATCAGTGCAACTGCAGCAGCAGTTGAAGAAGCATTCCCTGGAGCAGAAGTATCCTGGCCTGAAGCACACCAAGATGCAGAACAAATGGCTAGATTAGGTATTTCATTACACGAACAAGCAGGATTAGAATGTGCAAGAATTCCTTTCGATTTAACAGCAGAAGCAGAAGCATTTGGTTGTACAGTAGATTTAGGTGACATGGAAAACACACCTACTTTAAGATCACATGCTCCTGTAGATGACATCGAAGACTTAGAAGTACCTGATGACTTCGCAGAACAAGGTAGATTACCAATCATATTAGATGCAATTGAAATCCTCAAAAACGAATACCCTGAAGTACCTGTAGTAGTAGGTATGGCTGGTCCTTTCACATTAGCTGGTCACTTATTAGGTGTAGAAGATTTAGTAAAAATGTTAAAAACTGACAGTTTCGTAGTAGAAGACATTGTAGACAAAGCATTAGAAGCACAAATCGAATTAGTAGAAGCATTCAATGATGCAGATGTAGATGTAATTTGTGTAGCAGACCCAACATCTTCCCCTGAATTATTAGACCCTAATGACTTTACTGAATTCGCACAACCTGCATTAGAAGACTTATCTGGTGAAATGGAAATGCAAAGTATTCTCCACATTTGTGGTAACTCCAGACCTATTCTTGAAGGTATGTTAGACTGTGGATTCAGTGGAGCTTCAGTAGAAGAAGCAGTAGATATGTCCGAAGCTCAAGCATTAAGAGCAGACATTGATGCTGAAACAGTAATGGTAGGTAACATTTCTACAAGCCAAACATTATTCAGTAAACCAACTGATGAAGTAAAAGCAGAAGTAACACAAGCTTTAGAAAAAGGAGTAAATGTATTAGCACCAAGTTGTGGTATTGCACCTAAATCTCCATTAGCAAACATCAAAGCATTTGTAGAAGCAAGAGATGAATTTTATCAATAAGTAGTTTAACTACTTATTATCTTTTTTTAGTTAATCTATTTTTTATTTATTTTAACTCATTCTTTGCAGTGATTTTCTTATTTTATTGGATTTATAATATTATTTACTTTAATAGTATTGTATTATTTGTTTGATTAATTCTTGTTTTAATATTATTTATTTTTGGCAATGATTTTTCTGATTTTTAGAATAATAATTTTGTAAATATTTTTTTTAAGATTTGTGTTGTATTTTTAGATAGTATTCTGTTTAATATAATTTTATTTTAACTAAATGGTTCATTAATTCTATGGAATGTATTGATTTTATGCAATATTTTCTATAAAATATATGTATTTAATTATTACATTTTTTTATTATTTTCCTTGTTTTTTGAAAATATATAATTTTTAAAGTGAATTTAATTAAAATAACTAATAAAATAGATTTTATTTTTAAAATAATCTTTATTTTAATATTAAAAATAAAAATATGCTGATTAAATATTTTTGTCTTGTTTTATATTTTTTAATAAAATCATAAAATTAAATATTACTTTATCAATTTTCAAGTATTCGGTACTTAAAAAAGGCTATATATTAAATACCTAAAAGGGCTATAGTAATAACTATGTGGGTATAAGATTAATAACAAA
>NZ_JRWK01000018.1 GCF_001729965.1 Methanosphaera sp. WGK6
AAAAAATATAGTGGTGTTGTGATGTTTTTTCTTGAAAAATATTTATATCTTAGATTAAACATATATATACTTATAAAATTAGTCATATGTATATATGTAACATAATGTAAAGGTAAATGAATATGGAATTTAACAAATGTACTTGTGTAAAAGTTAACAAAGAAAAAATGGATATGGTGAAAGCAAAAGGATTAAACTTACAAGATTTATTAGATAAGGCAATGGATGAAGAATTAAATTTAAACAATATTTCTAATAAAAAACAAAGAATAACTGAAATAGATGAAGAAATAGCAAAAATAACTAAAAAAAGAGATAAAGCATTAGCAGATTGTCAGAAAAAAATAGATATATTGATGAAAAATTTAATAGAATCAAAAAATCATGAAGAAGAAACATATAATAAGGAAATTAAACTTTTAGAACTTGAAAAAAAGTTACTAGAAACACAACTAGAATAATAGGTGATTAATTGTCTAAAAATATAGTAATACTAATGGGAAGTCCAAGAGAAAATGGAAATACAAACATACTTTGTGATGAATTCATAAAAGGTGCACAAACAAAAGATGTAAATATAAATAAAATAATAATTCAAAACCTAAACATTAACTACTGTATAGGGTGTAGTGAATGTTACAAACAAAATGAAAGATACTGTCTAGCATTTGATGATGATATGAAATACATATTAGATGAACTAGATAAAGCAGATATAATAGTATTTGCATCACCCGTATACTTCTACACAATAACAGGTCAAATGAAAACAGTAATTGATAGAATGACTCCAAGATATCAACAATTAGAAAACAAAGAATGCTATTACATAATACCTGGAATAACAGCAGATAAAACAAACCTTGAAAGAGCAGTTGAAGACTTTAGAGGATTCCTTGACTGTATGCCAAATCCTGTAGAAAAAGGAATGGTTCTTGCAACAGGAGTATGGGAAGAAGGCGATGTAAATGGTACAAAATTTATGAAAGAAGCATATGCTCTTGGAGAAAATATATAGGTAATTAAAATGTCTAATGAAACATGGTCAGTAAAAGGACCACTAGAATTAAATGATGGGACATGGGGTGAATTATTTTCAAAATGTGCAAATTTATTATATGAAATAAATAATCTTCACCCATCAAAACATGAAGAAAAAGAAGAATTACTAAATAAACTATTTGGAGAAATAGGTGAAGGTACAGAAGTACTACTACCATTCTATTGTAATATAGGATCAAATATTAAAATAGGTAAAAATGCTTTCATAAATAATAATTGTAACTTTCTAGATACAGATACAATTGAAATAGGTGATTATACATTACTTGGTCCTGGAGTCAATGTTATATGTGCAAATCATCCAGTATCTACTCGTGAAAGAATAAGACCTATTGATGATGAAATTGATGATGGAAAATACACATATATTGATGAAAAGGGTAACTATGATGATTCAATAGAATATACATTTGTAAATACAAAACAACCCGTTAAAATAGGTAAACGGTGTTGGATAGGTGCAAATACAATAATTCTACCAGGAGTTACCATTGGAGATAATGTGGTAATAGGTGCAGGAAGTATAGTAACTAAAGATGTACCAAATAATAAAATAGTAGCAGGAAGTCCTGCAAGAATAATCAGAGATAATGATTAAATTAATGAATTTTTAATTTAATAAAAAAAAATTAAGAAGTTTTTATAAAATAAGGAGTTTTGAGATTATGAAACAAATGGGATTCGGAATGATGAGGTTACCTCAAACAGATAAAAATGATGCAAAAAGTGTTAATCAAGAACAAGTAAATAAAATGGCAGAAGTATTCATGGAAAAAGGTTTTACTTATTTTGATACAGCATACCCCTACCATGATGGTGTAAGTGAAGTAGCACTAAGAAAATCAGTTGTTGAAAAATATCCTCGTGATTCATTCATAATAGCAGATAAATTACCAATATTTGCAATAAATAAGGAAGAACAATTAGAACCAATATTCAGTGAACAACTAGAAAGACTAGGTGTGGATTATTTTGATTATTACTTATTACACAATGTAAGTGGATTATCAGAAGCAGGATATATTGATGTAGATTCATTTAAATTTGCAATTGAAAAGAAAAAAGAAGGAAAAATTAAACATCTTGGTCTTTCATCACATGCAAATGCAGAATATCTTGACAATGTATTAAATCAATATCCTGAAATGGAATTCATACAATTACAAATGAACTACCTCGACTGGGAAAGTGAAGCAGTAGAATCAAGAAAAGTTTATGAAGTAGCACGTAAACATAATTTACCTGTAATTGTAATGGAACCATTAAAAGGTGGATTTTTATCAGATGTACCTGAAGAAGCTGAAAAATTAATGAGGGACTATAATGGACAATCACCTGTTGAATGGGCTCTTCGTTTTGTAGCAGGATTAGATGATGTATTCATGGTACTTTCAGGTGCAAGTTCTCTTGAACAAATAGAAGAAAATATGGACTTCTTTGAGGATATTAAACCATTAAATGATGAAGAACTAGAAATTATTGATAAAGTAGTGGATATAATCAACAGTCAAATTACAGTTCCATGTACAAAATGTAATTACTGTATCTCTTCATGTCCTAAAAACATAAATATTTCCTATATATTTGATTTATACAACCAAGAAATGATAGATCATCAAGTATTCACACCAATAGGTAATGCATATCTTAACTATTCTAAACTTGAAAAAACTGGCTTAGCATCTGAATGTATAGAATGTGGTGCATGTCAACAACATTGTCCACAAGAACTAGATATACCAAAATATCTTAAAGAAGCAGCTGAAATCTTTGAAACACCAATGTATGGATTTAATACTGAATAATTATTTTATTCTTTATTTTCACTTTTTTTTTACTTTGTTCTATTTTTCATTAAATTCAATAACTATTTTTAATAAATATAATAATTATAGGAGTATTATTTTTATGAAAAAGTTAGGATTTGGATTAATGAGATTACCATTACTTGATGAAGATGATGTTTCTAGTATTAACCAGGAATTATTCAATGAAATGGTAGATTTATTCATGAAGTGTGGTTTTACTTATTTTGACACAGCATATATTTATTTAAAAGGAAATAGTGAAAAATCATTTAAAAAAGCTGTTGTAGATAGATATCCTAGAGATTCATTTGTTGTTGCAGATAAATTACCTATATTTGATCTTGAATCTACTAGTCAAATGCAGGATGTATTTGAGGAACAATTAGAACGTTGTGGTGTAGATTACTTTGATTATTATCTGCTACATAACGTATCTACAAAACATGTTTCAAAGTTTACTGATATAGATTCATTTAAGTTTGTTAGAGATATGAAGGCTTGTGGAAAAATTAAACATATTGGTATTTCTTGTCATGATACTCCAGAATTTCTAGATAATATATTGACTAAACATCCTGAAATAGAATTTGTTCAGCTACAAATTAATTATCTTGACTGGATGGATAAGAATATTCAAGCTAGAAATTGTTATGATATTGTATGTAAACATGGCTTAAAAGTAGTTATAATGGAGCCTTTAAAGGGTGGGGCTTTAATTAATGTTCCACATGATGTTAAAGGATTATTTAAAAATTATGATGAAACTAGGAGTGTTGCTTCATGGGCTATGAGATTTAATCTTTCATTAGATAATGTTCTTGTAATATTGAGTGGTATGAAAAATATGGATGATTTACAAGATAATATTTCAACAGTAGATAACTTTAAAGGAATAAGCAAAGAAGAATCTAATATTTTAAACAAAGCTGTAGATATAATTAATGATACTAGTGCTATTAAATGTACTTCTTGTAATTATTGTATAGATAATTGTCCTGCTAATATTAATATTTCCAAGTTTTTTGAATTATATAATACTCAGAAATTATTGAACCAATCTCATTCGATTGCAATGTATTATAGGAATTATGTTTCTGATTCAAATCATAAAAAACCATCAGATTGTTTAAAGTGTAATAAATGTTTAGATTATTGTCCACAAAAATTAAATATTCCTGATAATTTGGATAAAGTAGGACAATTATTTGAATAGTGGAGAATAATTAATCATTATGGCTTGTGGTAATATTTCAATTTTTTTTTCTTTTGTTATTATAATATTTTTTCTTTATTCTATTATTTTATCATATGAGCATTTTTTCATTTAAAATTTTATAATTCATATTCTATTTTAATTTAAATGTCTACTAGTACCCCTATACCTATAGATAGTTTATATATTACTTAGAATATAATTAATAGTATAAATTTAAATTTATTCGTTAATTAAAGCGTAATTGATTTGATTTAATAAATAAGAATTTTTGGAGTGAAAAATATGCATGTGCCTGATGGAATAATTCCATTTAATTTTCTAATAATCTATGCAATAATAGCAATTATATTACTTGTATATGTATTCTACAATGCACGTGGAAAACAATTATCTGAGAAAAATATACCCTTAATAGCACTATTTGTGGTAGCTACAGTAATAGTTCAATTTATAGAATTACCTATAATTCCTTTGGCTTGTATTCATTTATCATTAATAGCAATAATAGCTTTATATGATGTGAAAACATCTATGATAGTTTACATGTTTGTAACTATAATACAAGCATTTCTAGGAGAAGGTGGCGTAAGTACACTTGGAATAAACTTACTTAACCTTGCAATAATAGCACCACTACTAGCATATGGAATATATCACATATTACATAAAATTAATAGGGATATTGCATTATTTGCATCAGGTTTTGGAGCAGTAGCAGTTATTGGATTAATTGTAGCAATTGAATATGCTGTAGCTGGAACACTACCTATTACTTATGGATTATACACTATAGTTCCTGTAGAAATATTTGTAGGTATACTTGAGGGAATTGCAACTGTTCTTGTAATGAGATTACTCAGTAAAGTTAAACCAGAATTAGTACCGGTAATGAATGATAACTAGTTTTTAGTTATTAAATAACTCTTTTTTTATATTTTTTTTTAATAAAGTTTAATTAGATTAATTAATATAATAATATTTAATTAACTATAATGGAAAATTATAATATGATTTCTGATAATAATGAAGCATTAACTATTTTTAATGAAATTACTGGATTAAATGAGTTATCAAGTAGTTTTAAAAATACACTTGATGAATTAAATTTAACAGAAACGGATGGTTATATTATTAAACTTAAACTAAATGATGAAATAATATCAGGAAAATTAACATCAGAACATATTGAAGATAGGTTAAATCTAATTTTAAACAAACTAGCTGCTGAAAAAACATGTGGAAATTATAGTTATAATTATTCCAAAGATATTTTACTCTTTTTACATAATCAAGAAGATAATAAATTAACATGTGATGAATGTAATCTACCAATATTGCCTATTGATAAATATTGCAGTCATTGTGGAAGTAAATGTACTCCAAAGATAGGATTATTTGACTTATTATCTAGTATAAATGCATCATATATTAAGCCAGGAGATATTATAAAGATTAATTTGGATAATACAATTGAAAAAACAACTTTTGAAGAAAAGCATATGATTATTGAAGAAAATATTTTGGATAATATAAGTTTAGAATCATTATATGATATTCAAATTAAAAAAAATCATCTAAATGTATTATTTACTAATGTTTTAGTACTTAATTATATTCAAAAACATGATAATATATCTAATATAACAAGTATTTGTGCTAGATATGATATTAATGATTCACAGGGTGTTATGCATAGTTTAATTAATAATGGCTTATTGGAGTTTAAAGTGGATCATAAAATTTATAATAAAGTTATGGATGTACTAGCAGTACTTGATATTAGAACTAATAAAATAAGTAGTGATAGACGGGTAAATCATTATTTGTTAACAAGGTATGGTGAACAATTCTTAAAAGACAATAATTATATTTTATTGTATGATGAGTATTTTAAGAATTCTGTAGTTGATGATATAGTATTATTTGATGAAATATACAATAATAATGAAAAATCAGGTAATGTGATGGTCTTGTTTATTAAGACTAAACGACTAGAATTTAGGGAAAATAATCAATTTGTTGAGTATTTATCTACATTTGATTTAGAAGCATATTATTATGAATCTATGGGTATGGTTGATGAGTGGATTCAAACATTATTTATGAAGTTTATTATTGGACTTAGTGAAAATTATTCTTCAAAATCACTAAAACCTATTGATTATGAGTTTACTAGTTATTTGATTAACCTATTGAAAAAAGAGTCATTGAGTTTATCCAATCTTAAAAATTATTTCTTTAATGCTTATGATAATTTAGATAATGCTAGTTTTATTTTTGATAGGAAAACTTGTTTTAATTATCTTTTAAGATGTTTTAATGGTGATGATATTAATAATATGAATTTTGAATTATATGATTTATGTAATGATTTGTAATTATATTTTATTTTTTCAGAATTTTTGCATATGATTTTTCAAAGTATTCCTTGTTTTTGTTTAATTTTTTATGTACTTCTTTATCATTACTTAGTTCATAACTTGTTATTAGTATGTTCATTAAGTAAACATTTCTAAGTATTGGATTGTTTATTGATGTATCTTGTGTACATATTGTTTTTGCTATTGGTTTTGTTTTATTTTTCTTAAATTCTTGTTTTATTTCTTCATATAGTGTTTTATCAATAAATGAGTCTAATATTTTTATTATACTTTCACTCATGCTTTTTCCAATTATAAATCCTCTTAGAATTATTGTTTTATCGTAATTTATTTGTTCACATATATTGTTGAATGAAGAATATGACACGTATTGTTCGGGAAGGTATGTTTTTTCTGTGCTACTTGCACAGTATTCACTTATGAGTAATAGTGATGGTATTGTTAGTATTGTTTGGACAAATGAGTCAAGCATTGTTGTTTTCTTGACATTCCAGATGTACATTAGTATTTCTTTAATTATTTCATTAAATAAGTGGTGTGTTAGTTCATGGAGTATTGTTGCTATTTGTATTGCTGGGTCAAATTGTTGGTCAATACAGAGTATGTTATATGCATATTCTCCATAATTGTTTCCTTTGTTTTTGTAGATTACTTTTGTGTAGGCTTCTGCGATTGCTGTTATGCGTTCTAGAGGGGACATATTTTTTTTGTAGATTATTTTGTTTTCACCCGTTGTTATTATGTTTTCTATTATTACTTCATATGCTTCTATTGTTAGTATTTTATCGGTTAGGTTGTGATAGTGTTTTTCTGTGAAGAGTTCTGTTATATTGTTTATTTGTCTTGTTTCTTCTTTGAAGTTATGAAGGTATTCCTCACAGTTTTTACAATGTGTTTGTTGTGTGTTGTTTTTTGTACCACAGTTTGAACAATAGATTGTCTTTGTCATAGTAATCAAGTTTTTGGATGGTATTTATTTTATTTCTTTGATTAGTGCATCTACTAGTTTGAGGATTTTGGGATTGCATTCATGGTATACCCATATGCCTTCTTTTTCACTTGTTATAAATCCTGCATTTTTTAGTATTTTTAGGTGGTGTGATATGTTTGATTGTGGTTTTTGTAGTACTTCTTGTATTGCACATGTACATTTTAGTCCATTTCCGAGTAGGTAGATTATTTTTAGTCTTGTTGGATCGGATAGTGCTTTTAGTTTTTCGGAGTATTCTTCAAATTCTTCTGTTGTTGGAAGTGTTTGGTTTAACTCCGTTAATTCTTTTATATTTTCTTTTTTTAGTTCTTCATGATTCATATTATTTTAGCATCCTATAAAAATTGTTGAATATTATGTTTATATTTGTTTTTTTATTTTTATAAAATTAGGTGTGGTTTTTGAAGAAAAATAAATAACCTTTTATTGTTTTAAAGGTTAAATATTTTATTTTTGATAAATAAATTTAATTTTTATTCGTGTTTTTTAGAGTTCATAGGATAAAATTTGTTTTATTTTTAAAAATTAACTTTTTATTAATTTTATGTAGTTATTGTAGTTTTTTTTGAATTAAATGTAATATTTCGTGTTTTGGGTGTTTTTATTACTTTTTAATTCATTTATTTTTTTATCTAAATAACTATGTATATATCAATATATGTTAATATATATGTTTTATGGTTATTTTTTGAAAAACATTTATATAGTAGATGTAATATATTTCTTACATGTAAGATATTTTTTACATTTATTTTGGTGGTGATAACCATGAAAACAAAAATTAATTACTTCGTAAAAAACTCAAATTTAAATCAAGAACAAATACTTAAAAAAATAAATATTTCTCAAAAAACATGGGATGCAATAATTGATGAAAAATATGTACCAACACTTCTAACAGCACATAAAATAACCAAAGCACTAAATTGTAATCATATTGATGAAGTATTTTTTGAATAAAAAAAAGGTGTAAACAATGATATTGGACATCTATAAAGATTCGTTAGAATACAATACTCAAAATATTAAAACAATATTAACTCTAGGAATACCCACTATGTTACTTGCAGTATTATCAATACTCATGTTATACAATATAATCTATTTCAAGGGTAATCTACGAATAAATCTATTTGGAATAATTATTGTTTTATCAATAATTTCCATAGTATTCATAGAAGGTTATAATTATAGAATAATTCAAACAGCAACACATGGATTAATTAATGGTTGTGACAAATTACCATTATTTAATAATTATAAGAAACTGCTGATTGATGGAATAAAGGTAAGTATAATTAAAATAATATACCATATAATTCCAATAACTTTAATCTACTTATCAATAAATAGACCATTACTATGTATACCTGCTATATTAATATATGTATTAATGAAAATATTATTCATGATTGCCATAGCTAACATGAGTATTACTAATAAAATGAAATCTTATCAGTTTATTATTGAACCATATATTTTAATGATTAATAGTAGAGCCACAGGTTTAATTTATAATATTAAATAAGAATTACTATATTTATGATTAGTTTCTTATAGAACTAAAATTTTTTTATAAAATTTGTGTAGGTGAAAGGATATATTTAAATACTTGGTGTAATATATTTTTTACATAATGTATTTCTTAAACAAGTATTAATAAAAAAAGGTGACACAATGAAAACAAACATAAGCTATTTGAGAAAAGCATTAAATTTAAGTCAACAAGAATTAGCAGACAAAACAGGTGTTACAAGACAAACAATAAATGTCTTAGAAAATGGGCGATATAATCCATCATTAATGGTTGCATATAAAATAACTAAAATATTAGAATGTAAACATATAGAAGATGTGTTTATATTAGATGAAAATGAAGATAATGAGGACTAAAAAAATGATATTAGATATTTATAAAGATGCTTTTGAATATAGTGTTCAAGATGTAAAAACACTAATAATAATGGGAATAATGGTATTCTTAAGCTTTCTAATAATTCCCCTATTCATGCTTACAGGATATGAATACAGAGTAATAAAAACAGCAGTAAATGGAATGATTAATGGTGATGAAAAATTACCATCTTTTGACAACTGGGAAAAAATGATAGTAGATGGAATCAAAGTATGTCTAATAAAACTAGTATACTTACTAATACCCATACTACTAACATTAATCTCTATAAAATATGTATCTGGACTAATAATCATAGCACTAATAGCATTCATAGTATTTGACATGTTATCCATGGTTGGAATAGCTAACATGGTAAATCATAATGATGATATAAAAGCAGCATTTACTAATGATGTAATAGATATAATACGATCCATTGGTATTTTCAAATACCTAGAATTCTATTTAGGTATGATTATAATAAATTTAGTGATAAATACAGTGTACTTTGCATTAATTTCCCTAATAATATTCCTATTTTTAGGAATTTCAATATACAGCATATTATCAGGACCAGCAATCATACTAGCTATAGCAACATCACTTTTATGTTCACTAGCATATTCATTCATTGTAGCTCCATATATACTAGTATTTAACAGTAGAATAACTGGTTTAATATACAATATTAGATAAAAATTTTAAAAATATATAATAATCTAAAAACAAATTCAAGTTTAGAATCCTAAAGTTCTAAACATTTTATTCTTTTTTTTTCTAATAAAAATTTAGCATTTCTTTAAAAAAAATAATTAAAGTGGAATTTTATATATTAAAGAATTTCTTAGTATTTCTTGTCACATGTTCTGCAAGTTCATCAGGGTTTATATTCATTTCCTTAGCAATTCTATTTAATATATGTGGTAGGTATTTTGGTTCATTACGATTCTTTTTAGGTTTTGTCTTGAAATCTCTTGGAAGAAGAAATGGTCCATCAGTTTCAATCATTAGCTTTTCTGGTGGTATAACTTTTATTGCTTTAAGAAGTTCTTGGTTACGACGTTCATCACAAATCCAGCCAGTTACACCAATATAACAGCCAAGATCAAGATAGTCTTCAGCTTCATATTTGGTTCCTGTAAAACAATGTACAACAGATCTTTTAGCTACATTTTCATGTTTTCTAAGTATTTTTGCAAAATCATCATATGCTTCTCTGTCATGGAGAAATACTGGCATATCTAGTTCTTCTGCAAGTTTAACTTGTTCTTCAAACCATTTACGTTGTATATTTTGTGGTGAATAGTTACGATTATAATCAAGTCCACATTCCCCTATAGCTACTACACAATCATTTACTGCAAGTTTTCTTAGGGTATCTATTGTATATTCATCACATGTCTTTGCATCATGTGGATGAACACCACATGTAGAATAGAGTACTCCTGGGTATTTACTTGCATATTCTGCTGCACTAATACTTGAGGCTATACTACTACCTGTGATAATAGCCTTTGTCACTCCAACATTCTCTGCTTCTTTCATAACATTGTGTCTGTCCTTACTGTATGATTTATGCATTAAGTTAAGACCTATATCTATAAGTTCCATAATATGTGTTTCCTATTTTCTATAATTTTATTATATTTTTTTTAATATTTAGTTTTTGGAATAAAATAAGAATTTTTTTTTAAAAAAAAGTAGGGTTTTGGAGGTTATCCAAGTAGTGCACTTCCAATGGAAATAGTAAGGTTTGCTTCAATATATGCTGCTATAAAAAGTAGTACTGCAATAATTAACATAAGTATTATAGCATCTACTACCATTTTAAGTCCACTAAATAGGTGGTCTTTAAAGGATGCATTTTTATTTCTAGAAAATCCACTAAGTATTCTTAGTATTGCTTGTGTTATTCTAAATCCAGCAGCTCCCGCAAGTATTATTCCTGCTAATTCTACAATTCCATGTGGTAGTGTATATGATAGGAAGTAGGTTATTGGAAGAGTAGATCCCATGTATCCAATAAATAATGCATTATATATTATTAAATATATTGTTGTAACACTAAGGTATGCTCCGCCAATAAACATATTTATAGCTACACTATAATTGTTCATGAATAGGTAGTTTGTGGATAATGTTACTGTTCCTTGTTGTACTCCTTGTTGCATTTGTTGTATTCCTGGAAGTACTAATGACTGGAATACTGATGGGTAGAAGTATCCTAGTAACATGAATACTAGTAATATAGTTAATGATAGAAGTATATGATATTTTATTCTATGGAAATATATTATAATGTATCTTTTTATGGATTTATTATCTTCATTTAGTTGAAACTTCTTATCTAATTGGAAGTCATAGATATTTGTATATGTATGATTAACACAGTCTATAAATAGTTGTGATATAAATGCACATATTATTATAAATGCATATGTTGGATTAACTTGTATGTATACAGCTAGTATTGCAATTATTGATACTGGATATATGATTTTCTTTAAATTATTTTCTGCAAAGAATGTTATGATAAGTGTAGATACTACTACAAGGGGTAGTTCTATATCCATTATGTCTGGCATTTTAACTTGTGCTGTCCATGCTGATGCAATATATATGAGTACTGCTAGTATTGTTGTTACAAGATATATATTAATGTCAGATACTACTTTTTTATCATAGATTTTTTTATCTGCCTTGAAGTCTAGGTTATCTTTTATATTGTTAATTCTGGTGTATATACTTTTTTCATCTTTTCGTTTTTGTTGTTCTTCTATTGTTTTGTCATTTATAATTTTCTTCACAGCATATTTATCTTCTACTTTTTCTTTTATTTCTGGTTTTATTTGTTCTTTTTTTATAGAGGTTTTAACTTGTGTTATAGTTTCATTATTTTCTATATCTTCAATATCTACAGAATCTATTTCAAGAATATCATCTGAAAGTTCAATTATATCCTCTTCTACCATGTGATTCCTCCTCTTATTGTTTGTATGTTAAGATTAATCTATTAATCTTTTTTTCTATAATATACTAATCAATGTATAATATTTGTACATTTTATATTATATTATTAGTTAAATAAAGTATATATAATTATCAAAAAAACAAGTAAATAATAATTATAGTAAATGAAAATATAACTAACTTAATATATAATTAACAAAATAGAATTTATTATAGAAATTTGGTGAAAACATGCAAATAAAAGTATCATTATTTAATTCCACAACAAATGATCTTGCAATAGTTATAGATTTACTAAGGGCAAGTACAACAATAAATGTAGCACTTAAAAAATTCAACAAAGTAATTCCAGTAAATAATGAAGAAAAAGCACTTAAAATAAAAGAAACAGAAGATGCAATACTTGCAGGAGAACAAGATTTAAAAGTTCCAGAAAGCTTTGATATATCAAATTCTCCAAAAGCAGTACAAGAAAAGAGTGCTGATGTACTAGTGCTTAAAACAACCAATGGAACAAAGGTACTTGAATCCATAAAGATGAGAAATAATAATGTTAAAGTACTTGTTGGAACAGCAATCAATGCAAAAGCTGTAGCACAAAAAGCAATAGAACTTGCAACAGATGAGATTGAATTAATTATGGCTGGTCGACATGAGGAATTTACAATAGAAGATGCAATAGGTGTAGGTTTAATAATACAGGAAATAATAGAAATTAGTAAAGAATTAGATATTGATATAAAATTAGAAGAATCTGCATTAGCTGCTAAATTATTAACTGATAATACTGATAAAGCAGTACAATTAATTAAAAATTCTTTAAGTGGACAGAGATTAGTTAGTTTAGGTTATGGGGATGATGTGGGAATTTGTCAAGAAATAAATACAATTGATTTTGCATCTATTTATGATGATGGTCAAATTACTAAGTTATAACTAAACTATATTTCTTTTATAATTTGATAGATGCATGGTTTTTTTAGTAACCATGATGTTCAAGTACATGATACATTTTATATCTTGGTATTCGTAGTATATCATGTGTATTTTTTGTATTATATATTGGTGATAATTCTGTTGTTTCTAGAAATACTCTACCTTCAGCTATTTTAATTAGTAGTTTCATATCACCTGGTGTTACTACTTTTTCAGGATTTTCTAGGATAGAATCTATATCTTCATTTAATTTAATTATTTTCACTGCTATTTGTCCATCATAGGGTATTTCATTTTCTATACAATATTCTAGTAAGTACTTATGATAGTTTTTTATAAATTGTAGTTCTTCTTTAAAGCCTAGATTGTTCAGTGTTAATTTTTTATTATTCATAATACCATTTTCTTTTATTTTTTTTGTACTGGTATTATTTTTGATTTTAATATTATCTAATCTTTTTTATTTTTTTTAGAATAAAGTATTTTATTTATATTTGGTGTAGAGGTAGTATTTCTTTTAAAAAAGAGTTTAAGGAAAGTTTTCTATTCATCTTCTATTTCAATTGATTTAAGTTCTTCTTTTCTAAGTGCTAATGAAAAGCCTTGTATTTTTACTTCTACTGGATATCCTAGTGGTGCTTTTCTTTGGAATTTAATTGGTGTTCCACTTACTAATCCCATTTCTCTTAGATGTTTTCCAAGTGATCCTTTTACTTTATGTTTTTTTATGATTCCTGTTTCTCCTAAGTTTAAATCATCTGCAGTTCTAGTCATTTTTTTTACTCCTTTTTTATTAGTTGTGAAAATAAAATTCTTTGTTTTATTTTATTGTTTTTAATAATTATTTCAACCTATTATACTTATACCCCTATAGGTATAATATATACTATACCCCCCAAGATATATAAATATTTCATACATAAAAACAGGAAATACTTTAAAAAAAATCAAAAAACAACAAATAAACAAACAATAAATAAACAACATTTATAAATAATATAAACAATCAACTATCAATAAGATAAAAAAAAATTAATCAAAAACATAAAAAAAGGAGAACAACACTTGAATAAACAACAACTCAAAAAAATATTCTGGAACCCAATCGCATTCTTCATAAGCTTCTTCATGAGCCTATTAATGCCACTAATATTTGCACTACCCAATGGAATGCCATTAGTAGTATGTCTAGAACTATGGCCAATAAGATGGCTAGTAGCATACCTACTAGTAACACTATTTGTAAATAAAATATCATTCAAACTAGCACAAGAAATATTCGGATTTAAACCAGGATTATAAAAAAAATCCCCATCACCTCCATTATAACATAATTCAAAACACTTATTTTAAAACATTTACTAAATTATAACAACCAAATCAAAGATAAATATACAATAACAAGAAATAAAATAAGGAGTACAACTAATGAAAAAAATATGCATATTTGATTTTGATGGAACACTATACAATACAATGCCTGATGTAGCAAAAAGACTTGACCAAACACTAAAACAAGAAAAATTTCCTCAACTAACATACACAGAGTATGAACAAGCAGTAGGAGGAGATATAAATCAAATAATGGATAAAATACTAAAAAACAACAGCACACCAGAAAACATAAAAAAACTAAGAAACACCTATGAAAAACTAACAAAAACAATACCTGATGAAGCATCCAAACCATACCCTGGAATACAAGAACTCCTAGAAAAAATACAAGAAAAAAACATAAAAATAGCAATAAATTCAAATAGACATACAGAAAACATACAAAACTACACTAAAAAACACTTAAAAGATATTAACTTCACAGATATCAAAGGATACAATCCAAAAACACCATCCAAACCAGACCCAACTGACCTATTAAACATAATAGAAAAACATAAAATCAAAAAAGAAGATGCAATATACATAGGAGATACACAAACAGATATAAAAACCGCAAAAAATGCTGGAATTGATTGTGTAATAGTAACATGGGGACAAGGAACAAGTAATGACTATAAAAATAAATATATAATAAAAGCAATAGATAAACCATCCCAACTACTAGAATTAATTCTCTAAAAAAAATAAAAAATAAAAGATAGGATGTTTCCTTTTATTGAGGTGATAATAAAAAGTTATAGTAGATTAAAAACTTATATAGCAGTCCATCCACCATCTACACATATTAATTGTCCAGTACAGAAACTAGAAGCATCAGATGCAAGATAAATTGCTAAACCATCAAGTTCTCCTGGTTCTCCAAGACGTCCCATTGGACAGTATGCTTGAATTAAGTCCATAAATCCATCCATATCTACAGATTCTTGAGTTAATTCAGTTGCAAATACTGCTGGACCAATTGCATTACATGTAATATTATATTTTGCCCATTCAACTGCTAAGTTTTTAGTTAAATTCATTACTCCACCTTTTGCTGCAGAGTATGCACTAATTCCTCCTCCTGGGAAGATTACTCTAGAATGTATTGAACCAATGTTAATTATTTTTCCATAGTTTTGTTCAATCATTACTTTTCCTACTTCTTTACAACAGTAGTATACACCACTAAGGTCTACTTCAATATGTTGTCTCCATTCTTCTGTTGGTTGATCCATAACCATTTTGTTATTTCCCATACCTGCAGAGTTGATTAATATATCAATTCTTCCATAGTGGTCTACAACTTTTTTCACAGATTCTTGAATATTTTCCACATCAGTTACATCAGTTACTGCATAGATTACTTCAGTTCCAAATTCTTCTTCAATTTCTTTTTTGTTTTCTTGTAATCTTTCTTCTCTTCTAGCAAATAATGCTAATTTTACACCTTGACTTGCTAATGCTTTTGCCATTTGAAGTCCTAGTCCTGAGGATGATCCAGTTACAACTGCTACTTTATCTTTAATGTCAAAATAATTTTTCATATTTTTATTCTCCTTAACTTATGTATTAATTAAATTAATATCGGAAATTAATTTCCTTTAACTTCTATTACAATATTTATCATGATTTATTATTATAGTTTTCGGTATCCATCATGATTTATAATGACAATAATTATACTCCAAAAACAAAATAAACAAATAAAACAAGAAAAATAAGCATATAATTAAATTAAAAAATTAATATAAAAAAAAGAAGACCAAAAACTATGAAAAATAAGAAAAATAAGAAAAATATGGTGAAAAAATATTCTATTTTGATTTAATTTAAAGAATACTCTTTAGTGTTGGAATCATCTTTTTTTATCTCAACACCATTAGGATAATATACTTTATCAATAATTCTTGCGTTAGAATTATATAATAATTTTTCTGTATGGTAAGTAAATACAAAATTACCTCCTCTAGGATATGAGAATTGTACTTTTTCATGGTCTCTAGGTTGATTAGTTAAAATATGATTTATACCACTACTTCCAATTGTAGTTCCACTGTATTGTAAACCTTCTTCACTAGTAGTTTTTAAATCCCAATTAACAATGCTCAATGTATTTGGATCACATTTTGCAACTAACATGCCTGTATCATAATCCATGTAATACATAGTACCATTTTCATCACGAGTAGCAAATTGATAACCTTTAGATCCTACTTCTGTATCCATACCAAAAAATGTCATATTTTCCCCACTAGCATTAATTCGAGTATTTGTATTATCAGCAGTATTGCTTGTAGTATTTTTTGTGTCTGTATCATTTGTTGTAGTTGGTGCAGTATTTTGATCACTTGTTCCTCCACCCATTACTGCCATTATAATTATTCCTAAACAGCATACTGCTGCAATAATTCCGATGATTTTCTTTTTATCACTTCTACCATCAGAGTTAAGATTTAATCTCATATTAATCCTCCATATAAAAATATATAATATTTTATTGCTTTTATGATGATTCCTAAACCTAATCCTCCAAGTAGTCCTGTGATAAGTCTTAAGTAGTTATTACTTTCTCTATCATATAGTAGTTGTGTTGTTCCATCAAGAAATGCTGGAAGTAGTAGTATTATTGAGAATATTATTAATTGTTTGCTGTAGTTAACAAAAAAGTAATATGTGTATGTGTAGTATACAATTAGGCTTGTGTAGAAGCCTGTGCAGCGTGCACATACGGGGAATTGATGTTTTCCTATAAAAAAGCTTCTCTCAGGTTTTCTGTGGCAGATATAGTTTATTAGTTTCATCTTAATCATAAATTTATCCATATATATATATTTCGGTAAATATTTGGAATTTATATAGTATATAAGTTTATATTATTTGTTATTTTAAAAATTAAGTGGATTAAATATGTTTTTTTAAAAGAGGTATTTAGTGGGATAAATATTCTCTAAGTGTTGGTACATATTGGTCTGCAATTAACCAGAGCATCATTACAAATAAACATCCATATATAATGATTGGTGGGTAAAATAAATATCCAATGATAAATATTATTATAAATGCTATTAATTCATATACTGAGTATCTCATCCCATTTTTTAAGTATACTTGTAGTGCTATATTTGCAGGATCACTTCTTCGTATAATTGCTGATTGAATTATGTAATATAAGTGGGATATGAAAAATATTAATCCAAAGCATAGTTGTGCAAAGAAGTTGTTAAAGTTTTCCATAACCATTACTGTTGTATATGGAAGAAATGTTACTATGAAAACACCTATAATACTACTCCATACAACTGAATCAGTTAGTTTGTTAATTTTT
>NZ_JRWK01000019.1 GCF_001729965.1 Methanosphaera sp. WGK6
ATAATTAATATTATTATCTAAATAATTGAAAATATCTACCAAAAATAAGCCTTAAAAAATAACAACAAATATTTATATATTGTAAAATAGATTAATTTTATTAAATAATAATATTTCCTGAGTTTAATTTAGAAATTAAATATAAATTTTAAACAATGAATAAATTTATAAGTATTTTATTAATTATATTATAAAATAATTAAAAAACTAACTTAATTTTAAAAAATATACAATATACATGAGATTAAGGAGTGTTATTTAATGGCATATACACTAATCATGGAAAAAGATTTTGAACAAAAAATTAATGAACTAGAACGATTAAATATTAAAGAACATACCCAGTTAACAAAAAAAATAGAAGAAATACAAACCCATGCAGAAATAAGACTAAATCATAAAACAAAATTCAATACATTTGATAAACCACTTCAAAAATACAAATGGATAGAAATTAATAAAAAAATTCTAGTATTCACATTAGATTCAATGAAAAAAGAATTACATTTATATGAATACCTACCTCAAAATGAAGTATTCTGTTAAATTTTAGAGGATTAAACATGAAAAAGAATAAAAATAGTTTTAATAAAATAAAACATTTAAAATTATTTTTCTAAAATTAAAGAAATTTTAATAAAATATGTGTAATTTTATATATAATATTTATTACAGAATAATACCTATACTCACATAAACATATAATTATAAAATTGTGATAACATAATTAAAAAAAATTCATTGATTATACTTGTCACAGTTTATTTCTTTTATTTAAAAAAAAATATGTTGCTACCAAAACTATTTTCTTATTTTCTATAACTATTCTAAATTATTAGTCTATTAAAATTTTATAATATTTTCTATAATTAATGATTATTCGTATAATCTAATAGATTTATGAATTTAACTTGAAAATTTTCTTTTTTTAAGGAATTAATTAACTTTTCAGCATAACTTAATTTTAATTTTTTAAAATCATCAGCTTTACCTACTTGAGAATTTATTTCAGGCCTAGAATACCTTGTTATTATATCTCCAAAATCCATACCAGCCATTATAATTTCTTTCATAGCTAATGCATATACTGCTATATGTACTGCCCTATCACCATCTGTAAATCCACCATAGTTTTCAAGTAATTCTTTTGGTTTTGATTGTGTTGTTGGAATAATATTTTCTAGTAGTGGAACATATTTTTTTAAGTTATCTAGATTATCACCATGTGCATGAACATATAATATTGATCCTTTTTTATTTGATTCTTGTATACTGTTTATATTCCCATCCAAGTCTGTGGCTATTATTGTTGGAATAATATTTTCTTCAAGAAGTGCTTCTGTTGCACCATCAGCTGCTATTAAAGTATAGTCTTTAAGATTAAATTCTTGTTTAATTAATTGTATATGCTTTTTAATGGATGGTCCTGCTCCAAAAACAATACATTTATCAGGCAAATAGTGATGAGTTATATCATGTTTTCCTTTTTTCATAATCATATTATTTAAGAAATCCGCTGCATACTCATCATTTTTTTTATTAAAATTAAAATCATCACAAATTAAATCATACCATTTATCCCAATTATTATATGTTCTATATTTCATAATACAATCCCTCTAAAAAAATATTAGTAATTGATAATTTATAAAAACTAATATATTATAATTGAACATGAACGGAAGATATAATCCTACACTATTAAAAAGAATGAACAACATAAATAAAAAGTATAGTAAGTTTAGTGCAATTTCAAAAAAAGGATATATTTAACATTCATTTTATATTCAACTGATTTTTTTAGACTATCTTATTATAAAATTTTTTAAATAAACGTTTATAAAAAAAATTATATTTTGGAGGCAAAATTCCAATGGAAGATACATTATTAATGATTCCAGGACCAACAACTGTTCCTAAAAGAGTATTAGATGCAATGGCACAACCTATTGTAAACCATAGAGGACCAGTATATGGAGAAATTTTAAAAGAAACAACTGCAATGATGTCTGAAGTATTTCAAACAGATAATGATTCATACTTATTAACAGGATCAGGTACTTCAGCAATGGAAACTGCAATTGCTAACATAGTTGAAAAAGGTGACAAAGTAATCAACGTAGTTAGTGGTAAATTTGGAGAAAGATTACAACAATTAACAGAAGTATTCGGTGGAGAATCTATACCTGTAGAAGTTCCATGGGGTCAAGCAGTAGATCCAGCAGAAATTAAAAGAGTTATGGAAGAAAATGATGATGCAAAAGCATTAACAATGATTCATAATGAAAGTTCAACAGCAGTAGTAAATCCTATTAAAGAAGTAGGAGCTATCATGAAAGACTATGATACATTATTTGTAGTTGACACTGTATCATCACTTGCAGGAGATACTGTAAAAGTAGATGATTATGGATTAGATATATGTCTTTCTGGATCACAAAAATGTATTGCAGCACCACCAGGTATGGCTGCAATTACTCTTAATGATGATGCATGGAAAGTTATTGATAGTTTTGAACAACCAACATATTACTTAAGTTTAAAAGCTATGAGAAAAAGTGGAAGCAAAAACCCACCTCAAACTCCATACACACCTAATGTATCATTAACATATGCTATGAATGAAGCATTAAGTATGGTATTAGAAGAAGGTTTAGATGCACGTATAAAACGTCACCATGCAGGTGCAAGAGCAACTCGTGCAGCAGCAGAAGCATTAGGATTAGAATTATTTGCTCGTGAAGGAGATCGTTCAAATACATTAACAGCAATTAAAATGCCAGAAAATATAACTGATGCAGAACTCCGTGGAACAATGAGAGATAAATATCAAATTGAAATTGCTGGTGGACAAGACCACTTAAAAGGAAATGTATTCAGAATAGGTCATATGGGTATTACAGGATTACAAGAATTATCTATGACATTTACTTGTCTAGAAATGACCTTAAAAGAATTAGGATTTGAATTTGAAGCAGGAGCAGGAGTTTCAGCTTTACAAAATGAATACCTAAAAAACTAATTAGTTTAAACTAAAATAAGAGAATTATACTCTTATTTATCTTTTTTTAAAAAAAAATATTTTTGATATTTTTATTATAAAAATTTTATTTAAATCAAAACATTTATATAGTATCTAATTTAAACTATTAATAACGGAAGTGTATTTCCTAATTCCGATTATATTTAAATTTAATAAAAAAACTATGAAAAAATAAAAAAAATTAGAAAACAGGAAACATAACAAAACATAACCGTATAATAAAAATAAAATAATTGAAAAAAAATAATAAAACATAAGGAGGATTTAACGTGGTAGCAGAATCGTTACTAAATACAGGTGATACAGCCTGGATACTAATGTCCACAGCATTAGTTATGCTTATGACCCTTCCAGGGTTAGCACTATTCTATGGAGGTATGAGTAAAAAGAAAAACGTGTTAAACACAATATTCTTATCACTCTCAGGATTTGCAATCGCTTGTATTATATGGATAGCATATGGTTACCAATTCACATTTGGAACAAGTATCGCTGGATTAATAGGAATACCAACGAATTTCTTCCTTAGTGGAATCGGTTTAGATATGATTCATCCAGATACAACAATACCTGAATTATTATATGTTGTTTTCCAAGCAACATTTGCAGCAATTACAGTTGCATTAATATCAGGTGCAATAGTAGGTAGAATGAAAGCAAAAGCATGGCTTGTTTTTGTAGCAGTATGGGTAACTCTAGTATACATCCCTATAGCTCACTGGGTATGGGGTGGAGGATGGTTATTCGAATTAGGTGCATTAGACTTCGCAGGAGGAGCAGTAGTACACCTTAACTCAGGTATAGCAGCACTCGCATTAATACTAGTACTAGGAAAAAGAAAAGATACCAGATTACTACCTCACCACCTAGGATACTCCGTAATCGGTGCAGCATTATTATGGTTCGGATGGTTCGGATTCAATGCAGGATCAGCACTCGGAGCTAATGGATTAGCAGCAAACGCATTAATAACAACAAACACAGCTGCAGCTGCAGCAATGATTGGTTGGATATTAATAGACATATGGAAAACTGGAAAACCTACAGTACTTGGTGCAATAACTGGTGCAGTAGCAGGATTAGTAGCAATTACACCTGCAACAGGTTTCGTAGATGTGCCAGCATCAATAATAATAGGATTTTCAACAGTATTTGTATCCTACTTCGCAATATCATACTTAAAACCAAAACTTGGTTACGACGATGCATTAGATGCATTTGGAGTACATGGTTTATCTGGTACATGGGGAGCAATCCTTACAGGAATATTCGCATGTCCAGCAATTAATGAAGCAGCAGGATTATTATATGGTAACCCTAATCAACTTGTAATACAATTAATAAGTATTGTTGCAGTAGCAGCATACTCATTCATACTCACATATGTAATTGCAAAAGTACTTGACAAAGTTATGGGTATTAGAGTTGATGACAGAACTGAAATCGAAGGTTTAGATGCTAAAGAACACGAAGAACTTGGTTACAGAATATAATGGGAATGATAACATGAAAGAAATTAGAGCCATAATCAGAAATGAACGACTTGATGCAGTGAAAGATGCATTAGAAAAAGTAGATTGTAAAGGAATTACCGTTGTAGATGTAAAAGGTAGAGGAGAACAATTAGGAATTGAAGAAAACTACAGAGGTAGTAGTTACAGAATTGATCTCTTATCTAAAGTAAAAATATCCACAGTAGTTCCTGATGAGTCTGTTGAAAAAGTAGTTCAAGCAATTAGTGAAGCAGCTCAAACAGGAAATGTAGGTGATGGAAAAATATTCATCACAAATGTAGAGGAAGTAATTAGAATAAGAACTGGTGAACGAGGAAACGATGCAATATAATTTCAAGTACTAGTTAAAAAAAATTAATTTATTAAAATAATAAGGAAATATTGCTTATAAAAAGGAATTATCTATACAATCTCCCCTTAAATTCCTTTTAAAAAAGAGCACAATAAATTAGTAAAAAATAAGTTTTTTCTTATTTCTCCTTTTTTCATTTATTTAACCAATAAATAAACAACTATTTTTATCAAAAAATATTATTTAAACATTAAATATAGAAAAATTTATTTCTAAAAAGAATAGCTAAATTAAAATAGTTATTTCTAGTTTTAATCTAAAACTGAATTAAAAAAATAGATTATTAATTAAAAAAAAAGATAGAATAATTAATTTATTTAATTATTCTTTTGGAATACCTGTGATTCTTAATCCACCATAATGGGATTTGTATTTTATGTTTAATCCTATGAGTAATGGTGTGATTTTTTCAATCATTCGTGCTTTTTCTAATTTACCACAGTCAATACAATCAATTCCAGGTATTTTTTCAATTAATTCTTTTACTACCTTTTTAGCTTCATTATCATTACCAGCTATAAGACAGTCACAATCAATTGGTTCTGGTATATTTTCAAGTAAGGAGTTACTTACATTATTGAATGCTGCTATTACTTTAGCATCTGTTTTTTTAAGTAATTTTGCAGTTCTTTCTGCTGCTGATCCTTCCATTAAATCAATGAATCTTGCTGGTGATCCACCTATTGCAGTTTCTAATGGCACTGTTGCATCAAGTACTATTTTATCACCGACATACTCTTTAATTGATTGTACTGTTGGTTTTTGTGCAGATAAAGGTACTGTTAATATTAATAAATCCCCTGCTTTTGCTGCATCTTCATTAGACATTCCTTCTAATTTAATGTCATCATAATCTTTTAATTGTTCTAATGCTTCTTCTACTTTTGTTAGTGCTTTTTCTTCTTTTCTAGATCCGATTATTACATCTTCTCCTGCTATTGCAAATCTTTTTCCAATGTTTAATCCTTGTGCACCTGTTCCACCAATAATTGCTATTCTCATTATTATAACCTCATTTTTTATATTAATATATTAAAAATATTTTGATTAAATTGTTATATGAATATAACAAACATCATAATTAATCATTACAATTATATATCATATTAATAGTATATAAACCTAATTACATAATCAAGATATATATTAAATAAGATAATTAGTAACATCTCAATTAGTAAAAATAGTATACACATTATCTAATTAAGCAATATAATCTAATACTTCATTTAAAAATACTTTATGAACCAATGTATCTTCAGTTAATTCAGGATGGAATGCGATTCCCATATACTGATTCTGTTTAACTGCAATAATTTTATCATCATATTTACTTAATACTTCAACATCACCAGATATTTCATCCACATAAGGTGCTCTTATAAATATACCATGATATTCTTCATTATTAAAAGTAATATCTGTTTCAAAAGACATTCTTTGTCTACCAAAACCATTTCTTTTTACTGATGCATTTATTAAACCTAAAAGTGGTTGATCTTGATCTGTTTTTTCTGAAAGTAAAACTAATCCAGCACATGTTCCAAGAATAGGTATTCCTGATGTTTTAATATATTCATAAATACCTGTTTTTTTAAGATGCATTCCTATTGTAGAACTTTCTCCACCAGAAATTATTAAACCATCACAGTCTTTAATATCTTCAAGTACATTAACTAATTTTGTAGTACCTTCTATATTCATTTCTTTAAATGTTTTTTCAGTTATTAATTGATGTTCTTCTACATCTCCTTGTAAATCTAAAATTCCAATAATCATGTTATCTTTCCTTTAATATACTATTAGTTAAAATATAAAATAATTGTTATTAAAGATTAATTAATCCTATGTATTATTATATATTTCAATATTATTAAATAAAACTGTTAAAAGTCTAAAAAAATCAAGAAATATTATAAAAATTAAAATTTATAGAAAAAAATAAGTTATGTTAATAAAAATTAGAAAAAAATAATTAATTAACTAGTCATCTAGTTCATTTTGTACTGCATATGTTGCCTTTTTAACAGTACGGGCTGCTTCAAAAAAGTTATCTTTTTCAAATTTATTCATTTTAACAGGCACAATATCTTTAATTCCCTTTTTACATAAAACAACAGGAACACCCAACGATACATCATAAACTCCTTCAACTTCTCCTTCAAGATAAGTACTTACTGTCAATATTTTCCTACTATCATTTACAATAGTTGAAATTAAGTTAGATACAGCATATGATGGACCATACTCTGTAGCTCCTTTTTTACTAATAATTGTACTTCCAGCACTCTTTAATCTGTTAATTACTGTTTCAATTTTTAAATCTGTTGCTTCAACAAAATAGTTTAAAGGAATACCACCAATAGTTGTAGAACTTAGTAATGGAACCATATGATCCCCATGTTCTCCAATAACTCTTGTATGTACCTCCCCACTATTAATATGAAAATGTTTTGAAATTATTGTTTTTAATCTTAAAGAATCCAAATGATTACCTAACCCAATAACCCGTTTTTTATCAAATCCAGAAGCTTCAAGAGCAATTGTTGTCATAACATCCACAGGATTAGTAACTATTAAAATTATTGAATCTGGAGCATATTTAGCAATTTGTTCTGCATATTCCTGAACTATTTTTGCATTAGGTACTGCTAAATCAAGTCTAGACATACCTTCTTTTCTTGGTATACCTGATGTAATTAAAACAAGAGAACATCCTTCTAAATCAGCATAATCACAGGATGCTGTTAATGTAGCATCAGTATCTTCAGCTGCTAATGCATCATCCATATCCAATATTTCACCCATTATTTTTTCATAACTAGATGGTCTGGAAAAAAGAATTATCTCTTCAATACTATCTTCTTCTGCAAGTGTAAATGCCACATTTTTTCCTATTGTTCCTGATGCTCCCATTATTGCTATTTTTACCATTGAATATCAAGTCCCTCGAAGTTTTTAATATAAAAAAATAATTAATTATCCATTATTTTAACTAAATAATAATTTGTTAATAATAGTAATAAAATATTGCTCTAATAAATAATAATAATCATATTAATAAAAATAATTATTAAATAGATTTACATAAAAATAAAATCCCTGAAACGTACGATTATTATAAAAAAAAAGTTAGATAAAGAAATTCTTAAAAAATAAAAATTTAAAAATTAACTTTCAAGTTTTTCAATGAAAGATAATGCATTAGCTTTAACATAACCACTTTCATCAGATTCAGCCATTTCTTTAAGAACAGTTATAGCTTCATCACCACCAATATTACCTAAACCAAATACACAACCAGAACGTACAAAACTTCTTTCATCATTATGTGCATCAATAAAAACATCTAAGGTATCAGGATTTGCTATCTTAGCTAAAGCCCATATAGCCCCACCTCTAGCTCTCCAATTTTCATCATTTACTAATTCAAGAAGTATATCCACTGCATCATTCCCATATTCTGCTAATGCAGAACTTGATTGTCTTCTAACCCATTTATTTTGATCATGTAATAATTCTGCAAAAATTGGTATAGAACTGGATTCTTTTAATGATTTTAATATATCAATTAAACTTAATTTAATTGCTTTATGATAAAATGGTTTTACAATTTCTTCATGTAATACATCTATTTCATCAGGCATATTCATAGAAATAGTACTTTCTGCTTCAAGTTTTACAAAATCATCTAAGTCATTGAGATCTTTTATTGCATTTTTTACATCTTCTGCACTCATTGTAACTCCTCATTATAATTATATTCAAATCAATTTTTTTTATTTTATATAAACTTTTATCATGGATATATTAGTTAAAATAAATATAAGTAAGTATCTAATTATAATAAGAGGTTATGCCTAAAATATAGGTATATAACTATATAATATAAAAAAAATAAGGAGCAACCCATATTGTATAAAATAACAATAATACCTGGAGATGGAATAGGACAAGAAGTCATGAAACCAACCATAGATATTCTTGAAACATTAAATACACAATTTGATTTTATTCCTAAAGAAGCAGGAAAAGAATGTTACAAAAAAAATAAAACAAATCTACCTGAAGAAACTATCAACCAATGTATGAAAAGTGACAGTACATTATTTGGAGCAGTGACCTCCATTCCAGAACAAAAAAGTGCCATAGTAACACTAAGAAGAGAACTTGACCTATATGTTAATCAAAGACCAATAAAATCATATACAAATCCCAATATTGACTTTACAATCATACGTGAAAATTCTGAAGGACTATATTCTCATCTTGAAGAACAACAGGGCGATGAAGTAATAGCACTTAGAAAAATAACATACAAAGGATCTGAAAGAATAATTAACTACGCATTTAACTATGCACAAAAAACTAATAAAAATAAGGTAAGTGCTATTCATAAGGCAAATGTTTTACCAAAAACAGATGGAGTATTTAAAAATAAATTCTATGAACTTGCAGAAAACTATCCATCAATAAATTCAAATGATTTCTACATAGATGCTACAGCAATGTATCTTATCACATGTCCCGAAATATTTGACGTAATAGTAACTACAAACCTCTTTGGAGATATACTTTCAGATGAAGGTGGAGGATTACTTGGAAGCCTAGGTTTAATACCATCAGCCAATATTGGTGATAATAATGGTTTATTTGAACCAGTACATGGCTCTGCACCTGATATTGCAGGACTTAATAAAGCTAACCCTACTGCAATGATTCTTTCAAGTTGCCTAATGCTTGAATTCCTAGGACTACAAAAAGAAGCAGATACTATCCATAATGCAGTAGATGAAGTTATACTTGAAAATAAAGTCAAAACACCAGACATGGGTGGACATAATAATACACAAGATATTGCTAATGCCATAATTCATAAATTATAATTAGTTTATAATATTAAAAATTGAATCTAATGTAATGAAATAATAAATAAATTTATAAATATCAAATTAAATAGTATTATATAATATTAAAAAATTTTTTTTATTTTATTATAAAGAGTAAAAAAATCTATTCTTTGAATATACTTAATTTAAAGTATATAAATAAAATGTCAATATCAAGTTTTTTATCTTGGAGGTATAATACAAATGAAAACAACTGTAAGTATAATTAAAGCAGATATTGGTAGTGTTGGTGGACACGCAGTAACACACCAAAAATTAAAAGATACATGTAATGATTATCTATCAAAAGCAAAAGAAGAAGGACTATTAACTGACTTTTACATAACCAATTGTGGTGACGACATAGATATGATTATGACTCACACAAACGGACCAGACAATGAAGAAGTACACAAATTAGCATTTGATACTTTCATGGCTGGAGCAGAAGTTGCAAAAGGACTTAAATTATACGGTGCAGGTCAAGACTTATTATCTGACACATTCAGTGGAAACATAAAAGGTATGGGACCAGGTAGTGCAGAAATAGAATTCGAAGAAAGAGGAGCAGACCCTGTATTTGCATACTGCTGTGACAAAACAGAACCAGGAGCATTTAACTTACCATTATTCAGAATGTTTGCAGACCCTTTCAACACTGCAGGATTAGTTATCGACCCAACATTACATGGTGGATTTGACTTTGAAGTATACGATGTACTTGAAAACAGAAAAGTAACCATGTCTTGTCCTGATGAAATGTACGACTTATTAGCATTAATTGGTTCCACAGGAAGATATGTAATAAAAAGAATCTTCAGAAGATCTGATGGTGAAATCGCAGCAGCAGTAAGTACTGATAAACTAAATATGTTAGCTGGAAAATACGTAGGTAAAGATGACCCAGTAGCAATTGTAAGATCACAATCAGGATTCCCTGCTGGTGGAGAAACATCCGAACCTTTCGCATTCCCTCACTTAGTAAGTGGATGGATGAGAGGATCACATAACGGACCTTTAATGCCAGTTAGTCAAGCAGATGCAAGACCTGTAAGATTTGACGGACCTCCACGAGTAATTGGACTTGGTTTCCAAGTAAGTGATGCAAAATTAGTTGGACCTGTAGATATGTTTGCAGACCCAGCATTTGATGATGCAAGAAACACTGCAACAAAAGTTGCAAATTACATGAGAAGACACGGCCCATTCGAACCTCATAGATTACCTGCTGATGAAATGGAATACACAAGTCTTCCAGGTGTACTTTCAAAACTCGAAGACAGATTTGAAGATATGTAAATTATAAATTATTTACACTTAACCTCCCTTTTTTTTATAAAAATAGTAGATGTATAAAAAAAAATCTTGTTCTAAAAAAAAATAGTTATATTAATTTATTAAAAAATAGCATATTTAAAAAAAAATAAAAGTCTATGTACCTAATAGACTTGATATTTGTGATGTTGTTATACTTCCAATCACTTTATTACTTGAATCAATTACAGGCAATCCTGATATATTATGTTCTTTCATACGATTTGTAACATCAAATATTGAATCATCTTCATGACATGTGAATACTTCTTGTGTCATTATTTCATCAATATATTTAGCATCAGTAGCTATCGCTTTAGATAAATCCCATGCAGTTACAATACCTACAATTTTATCATTATCATCAATTATAGGAATATGTGTTTTATTGTGTTTCATCATCAGTTCTGCGGCTTCTCTTATTTCAGCTCCATCATGTAATGTAAGTATTCCATGAGACATTACATCTTTTACACTAGCTTTTGATAAGAAGTTACTTATTATATAATTCATCTGTCCATTTTCAATTAAAAATGCATCATGACCATATTCTGAATTTAATTTTGAATACATTACATCAACATTATTTGCACGTAATGCCATTACTATGTTTTCCATGTGTTCATGTGTATATAACCAGTCTGATGTGATAGACATTATAAGCATTCTTGATTTTACTGGTTTTAATGCTTCTTCTAATGAAACTTTATCTTTCCTTATATCAAAATAATCAAGGGTTTTTGTAAGATAAAGATAACTGTTAGCATCAAATTTCTTAGTAAAAGTAAATCCTTGATGTTCAAGATAACTCTCTACTTGAAATTCATTACTAAAATCATAACTAAAATCATGTTTATCCTGTAATCTTCGCCCAAATTTTTCATACATGGATTCATTACTAAGATAGGTTATATGACCAATCATTCTTGCAACAGATAATCCTTGTTCTGGTTTTTCATCAGCATGATAATAATTTCCTTCATTCCAATTAACATCTTCAATTATTGAACGTCGTTCTACTGCATTGAATGCTATTTGTTGAGGTGTTGAATATGCTCCAGATGCTATCATTATAGCATTACGAACCAAATTTGGATATTCAATTGTCCATTGAATTACCTGCATACCACCCATAGAACCTCCAATAACAGCAAATAAGTATGGTATTTCTAGATAATCAATTAATCTCTTCTGAGCATTAACCATATCACCAATAGTTATAATTGGAAAATCAAGTCCATAAAAATCATTTGTATCTGGATTAATATCACTAGGTCCAGTTGATCCTTTACAACTTCCAATTACATTTGAACATATTATAAAATACTTTGTAGTATCTAATGGTTTTCCAGGACCAATTATTATATTCCACCAACCTGGTTTTGTATCACCTTCATGCCATCCTGCAGCATGTGCATCTCCAGTCAATGCATGACAAACTAATATCACATTACTTTTTTCTTCATTTAGTTGACCATAAGTTTCATATGCAATTGTGGGTTTTTTTAGAATATTACCTGTTTCTAAGTTTAAGTCTTCTTTCATGTGAAAATATTGTGTTTCTACATTACCTACTGATTCTCTATTAGCCATGGATTTACCTCCCTTAAATGATTATAATTAATTATGAAAGTATATGTTATTAATTACATTTAATTGTTTTTACCTTTTTTTAGATTTAATTTAGTTAAATTTATAAAATTAATATTTTTTTTAAATAAAAATGAAAAAAGTAAGAAACTATATTATGTAAAATATTTTATGAGAAGGTTAGTTTAAATATGAAAGAGAAATGATTCTTTCATATATATGTAATATAAATGATTCTTTTTTGAAATTATATTTTTAGTTAATTTAAAGTTTTTCTAATGCTTGATCAATATCTGCAAGAATATCTTCTAAATCTTCTATACCTACAGCTAATCTTATAAGATCAGGTGTTACTCCAGTTGCTTTTTGTTGTTCTTCTGTTAGTTGAGAGTGTGTTGTGGAAGCTGGATGGATAACTAATGATTTTGCATCACCTATATTTGCAAGTAATGATAATAATTCAGTATTATTTATAAAGTCGATTGCTCCATCATATCCTGCTTTAAGTCCAAATGATACTATTCCACCATATCCTTTTTCAACATATTTTGAAGCTATTTCATGGTTTGGACTACTTTCAAGTCCAGAGTAAGTTACCCATGCTACTTTAGGATGTGCTTCTAAGTGTTTTGCTACTGCTAATGCATTTTCACCATGTTGTTTTATTCTTAAATCTAATGTTTCTAATCCTTGTAGTAATAAGAAAGAACCGAATGGACTTGGTACTGCTCCAGTATCTCTTCCAAGTACTGCTCTTATTCTTGTGGTGAAAGCAGCTTCTGGACCTACATCTTTGTAGAATGATAATCCATTGTATGTTGCATCTGGTTCTACTAGTGCTGGGAAGTTTCCATTATCCCATGGGAAATTTCCATTTTCTATGATTACTCCACCTAGAGTTGTTCCATGCCCTCCAATATATTTTGTTGCAGAACTTGCAATAATATCCGCTCCATGATCAAATGGTCTTATTGTACCTACACCTACTGTATTATCTGCTATAAGTGGTATTCCATGACTGTGAGCAATATCTGCTAGTACTTCAAAGTCAGGTACATCTAATTTAGGATTTCCTATTGATTCAACATATATTGCTTTTGTTTTATCATCAATTGCTGCTTCAAATTCTTCTGGTTTTTGTGAATCTACGAATTTTACACTTCTTCCAAGGTCTTCTAATGTGTTTTCGAATAATTCGAATGTTCCACCATAGAGATTATCTGCTGATACAATATTGTCACCTACTTTTGTTAGGTTAATTATTGTGTAAAATATAGCTGCTAATCCACATGATGTTGCATATGCTGCTGTTCCACCTTCAATTGCAGCTATTCTTTTTTCGAATGCATCTGTGGTTGGGTTTGTTAATCTACTGTATATATTTCCAGGTACTGTTAATGCAAATCTTCCTGCTGCTTCATCTGTGTCTTTGAATACATAGGATGTTGTTTGGTATATTGGTACTGCTCTTGATCCAGATTCGTCTGTTTCTTCTTGTCCTGCATGTAATCCTATTGTTGCTATATTTTTTTTATTTTTTATTTCATAAGCCATTATGTCACGTCCTTTTAATTATTTTTATTTCATTTTTTTTTTGATTATATATTTTATACATTTTACTTTTTTTATTTATTTTGTTTTTTTTCGTTTTTTTTTCTGTTGAATAAAATTATAATCGCATTATTTCAACCATTTTACACTGCTCCTTTTTTTGTTTATTAAAATTTCCGTTATATAATAATTCATAATTTTATTAAAGTATAATAATATAACAATTGTTATAATCCATGTTATTAAATAAAATTAAAATAACACCACTTTATAACAAAGTTATATTTAATTAGAGTAATACAATATTTAATTAAATATTAAATACATATTAAGGATATAACAATAGTTATATTTTCAATAGTATATAAATGTTTTGGCACTGAAATATCAAAATTATATGAAATCATCAAGATAAATAATATTTTCAAAGAATATCTGATTTAATAATTCATAAATATTAGTAGCAACACTAAGTAATGAAAAATCACCAATAATAATTAATTTCTTCCGAGCTCTTGTAATTGAAACATTTAATTGATTTTTATCTGCTAAAAAATTCTCCTGAAACCTTGTTAAAGAAGCATTAGAACTTTTACAAAAACTCATTAAAATAACCTCTTTTTCTCTTCCTTGAAAACGATAAATTGTATCTATTTCAACATCAATAGATTTTTCTCTAAATAACTTCTTCAAATAAATTTTTTGTTTTCTATAAGGCGTTATTATACCAATTTCATTAGAAGTTATATTATTTTTTAATAATGATTCTACAATTATTAGAATTAATTGTGCTTCATACTTATTACAACATCCATTTGAATTTGAAGATTCATGATATTCTATATTAGATGTGTCAATACAAGTTATAGGATCATCATTTAACAAGAAATTCTTATTAGTAACACTTATTTTTCTATTTGCAATTTTTGGAAATGTTTTTAATTTCCCAGAATAATATAAATTACTTGAAATATCTGCTATTTCTTGATTCATTCTATATTGAATATTAAGAAATGTGTAATTATCAGGATATTTTTCTATTAAATAATTGAAAATTGATTTATTCATAGTTAATGTTGCGTTGTTATTCACAATTGGTTGTAATTGTTTATCATCACCTATTAAAATAAATTTATCTGTTTTCATTAAGGGAATTAATGATAAATATAATGGTACTTGACTTGCTTCATCCATAATCATATAATCAAATTCAATATCTCTAGTTAAATAATTTGAGGAGGAAATTACTGTTGAAGCAATAATGGACACTTGTCTAAGTAGGTCACTTTGTATATTTTCTTTAATTTTATTAATTTCATTATTTAATTCATTTATATCATCAATATTTTTAATAGATTGTATATTGGATTCATTTTCCTTGAAGCTATTTTCATTATTTTTAGTGTTTGTTAATCTTCTAAAAATTTTAGATAAAAATGATTCTTGAACTACATTAATCATTTCATTATTTGTATCAAAAGTTTCCTCTTTAATATTATTTAATAATTTTATTTTATTTTCCCGTTTTATGATTTCCTGATATAATTCATGTCTTTTTATTTGTTCATCTAAACTATATTTTCTAGAATTTGAACTAATTTTTTGAGTAACACCTATTCTTAATATTTCATTATCTGGAATAAATGTTAATTTTTCAAGAATATTATCTAATGCAATATGAGTATGGGTTGTAATTAACAATTTTTTCTTTTGTTTATATAATTGTCTTATTAATTCTACAATTGTATGTGTTTTTCCCGTACCCGGAGGTCCTTGTATAATATGAAATTTATCTGCAGATAAAGCATTATTAACAGCAATTGTCTGGTTTTTATTAAGATTTCTTATAATATATTTTTTATCATTAAATTTAGGTAAAAATTGATTAAATAATACATCCAATGTAGCATAATTTGATTTATTTAATTTATTCCCCTCAATATTTTGTTTTAAGTCTTGTATTTTTCGAAGAATAACCTCTTTTTGAATATCATTTATTTTTACAGAATCATTTATTTTAAAAGTAGGTGTATCTTCAAGTTGAATAAAGATATTTTTATCATTATTTTCAGTAATAATACCTTTAATCCTGTTTACTTCTACAGGAGTATTTTTAGATAATGTTGATTTCTCTTTTAAAGATATTTCAATTAGATTACTATCAATACTTATAACCTGCCCTATTTGAGAGATATTAGTTACTTTTTCATTATTAATTAAATTATTTAATTGATATGTTAAATTTATAAATTTATTTTGAACCATAATAATTAGTAATACTATTTATCATATATTGTATTAATAAATCTTATTATTAAAAGAATTAGGAAAAAAAGAGTTTATCTAAAATTTTTTAAAATGAATATAAAACTCATCCTAAAAGTCTTATATTCATTTTATAGGATATAATTATTTAATGTAGTTAAAAATAACTACAACTATATGAAATATATTTCATATCATC
>NZ_JRWK01000020.1 GCF_001729965.1 Methanosphaera sp. WGK6
ATTAACTCATAGTTATTTATTAATAAATTTAACATAATATCATATGTTAATATTATAATAACATTAATATTATATTTATAACCATATAATAATTTTATTATAATAATAAAAACTCAACAACACATTCTGAATAAAAAAAAGCTTAATAACCTCCTATTAAACTTAGCTCACACCATATTATAGAACTATGAATAAAAATAATTATTTTAATATATAAGCAAAATTTAATCCATTTTTATAAAAAACAGAAATAATTTAAAAACAATACACCCTACAAGCATTGAATATAAAATTAATAGAAAATATATAAAATAACATTAATTAAAAACAAATCTATTTAAAGTATAATTTAATAAATGATACCGTAGTGATTATAATGAATAATGATAAAACAATTAAAGAACTTGAAAAAGAAATCACAAGACTACATGGAGAAATAGATGAATTAAAAAATAACTATAGAAAACAATCCATGGAAGTAGGACAACTAGTATTTGAAAATGAAGATTTAGATTTTAAAATAAATAAATTAAAAAAAGAAAATTCAGAATTAAAACTTGAAAATGAAGAATTAAAATCATTTAAAAAAGAAGTTGAAACATCAAAAAGTTGGAAAATAAAATCATTACTTAAATAATTAAAATTAGATTAAGATGATTATAATAAATCATCCAAATAAGTTATATAATCATCTTTTCTTGGTGCTACTTCCACATCACAATCATCAGCAGGATATCCTATTATAGCATGACCTACACCCACATAATTATCAGGTATATTCCATACTTTAAGTAATTCTTTACCCTGAAGGCTTTCAAATTCTTCTTTTGCTCTATGAATCCAACAACTGCCAAGACCTAATGCATGAGCAGCATTAAGAATATTTCCTAAAACTAGAGAAGCATCTTGAACATAATTAGGATTATTTTTATCACCGAGTACAATAACTAAAGTAGATGCACCATAAAATGGTTTAACATTATTTCCTCTTGCTTCAAGAACAGCTGGTGGGAAAAATGATTTGTTCCATTCTTCTATTCTATCAATTATATCTTTTCTTTGAGTTACAAGAATTCTAGGTGATTGACTTCCTAAACTTGTAGGTGCATATGTTCCAGCTTCTAATATTTTTTCTAAGTCTTCTCTACTTACTTTTTTATCACTAAATTTTCTGATACTGCGTCTTGTTTTTAAATCTTCTAATGTTGAATTCATAATAACAAATCCTTTTTCTACAATAATTTATATTAATATATGTTTTTAAAAATTATATTTTTTTCTAGTGATTAAATAAAAATAGATTAAAAATTATTATAACAATACATGTCAACAAGCATGTAAAACTTCAATTAATGCTCCATATTAGGAATCCATCATATGTTTCATTTTTTTAACAACATTTTGAGAAGAAAGAATTCCGGATACTCTCTAAGAAGAACAATTAACTGAATTGATATGTAGATGTGATGATTGTCAAGATGCATGTCCATTTAATATGAAACATGACTGGACACGATGAAAAGACTTCATCGGACTTAGTGATGTAGAACTTTTAAAACCAGAAAATATAATAAAAGCTTCCGATGAAACACTCATTGAAAAAGTAGTTCCACGAACAGATAAACATATAATTCCAGAAAAAGTAGATACACTTAGAAAAACATCAGCAAGATCTATTAGAAATAGAAATTTAAAAATTATGAACTAAAATATAAATAATGTTAATAAAATACTCATAACTATAGAATAAAAATAAATAGAGTTTTACAATGATGAAATGTCCTAATTGTGGTTATACAAATCAAGATAGAACATGTTGTGTAATTTGTGGTCAAGACTTAAACACAACATATCATATACAGAATAATGAACCACAAAACAACTACAATACACCACAAACAACTACAAACACATATAATTCCTATGAAAACCCCAAATATAATAATCAAAATCAGGAAGATAATGATTATTATCCAGAATATAATGACACAAATAATTATTATGATGACAATTCCCAAGAGCAATACACTCAACCAAAATATACTCATAAAAAAAGTAAAGCACTTATATTTATATTAACCCTAATTCTTCCAGGATTTGGTCAAATATACTTAGGAGATATTCTTAAAGGTATAATTCTCTTTGTTCTATGTTATGTATTAAGAATATCATCAAATCTATTCCTACTACTATTATGGTTTATTCTATATATTTATACCATGCAAGATGCCCTGGTAAAAGTAGATAGATATAATGAAAATGTAAAATAAAATCCCACCTACTTTTTTTATAAAAATTTATTTAATCGTTTTATTGCATCTAGTTTATCTTTTTTATCTATTTTTGCTTCATTGATTGCATCTTTTATAGTATTTATTGAGTGATCATAGACTTCTCTATCTACTGGGTATGGAAATCCATCTTTTCCACCATGAGCAAAACTATATTTCACAGGATCTTCCCAACTAGCCTTTTCTCCATAAATTAAATCACTTATCAATGCTAGTGCTCTTATCTTCTTTGGACCTATTCCTTTTAGAGAAATTAATTCTTTATAATTTTCTGGTTGAATTTCATATGCATTTTTAAGTACCTTGAATTCATTATCTGATAAATCCATATCCAATACTTCATGATGAGCAGGCATTGTGAAAGATTCTTGATTATTAAACCCTGTTACATCATGAGTTTCTTGTTTGAAATCAAAGAAATCTGTGAGTAATGTTTGTTTAGAATCTTTTCTTCTAAAGTATGTTCTTAGATGTTCTGGATTATCATTAATTAAATCTACACTAATTTTTTGAACTTCACTACTATCCTTTGCGGACATATTTAGTGTTTCTTCTTGTTTTTTGTCACATTCAATTCCAGTATGAGGGTCATTTAGAAAATTATCCATATCTGTATTCATCCAATGATATCTACGTGCATATCCACTTCCAGTATTCATTCCTTGTTGTACCACTGCCCAATCTCCAGATTCTGTTAAAAAGAAATTATGTTGGTATAATGTGTAAGTATCTTGAATACAGGAGTTATCTATTTTTGCAGATAATTTTGATGATTCAATTAATGTGTTTGTAGCCTTTGTACTTATATTAAATGTAGATGATATATCCTCTAATTGCCTAGGTGTTTTTCTAGAATTTTTTCCTTTACCTCCAAGTACTGCTATACCATGTTCTTCAGGATTAAGACTTGCTCTTAGTGCTCCACACGTAGTGGTTGTTGTTCCAGATGAATGCCAATCAAATCCTATTACACATGAAAATCCTTGAAACCAGTATGGATTTGATATTCGTTCCAAGAATTCTTTTTGACCATATTCTTCAAGTATAACTTCTGTTAAAGCTCCAGATAATTTAACCATCCTCTTCCATAACCATGGTGGTGTATGATTAGAGTGTAATGGAAGATTAGTAATTCCTTTTCTCTGCATAATACTAATTATTTTTAAATAGAATTATAAAAGTTAAGGGAATATGATAAGTAATATTCTAATTAAAAAAAAGGAGTTAAATTATGAAAAAATTAAAAAAAAATTAGAATAATCCAAAACAATAATAATATACTTTCTTAGTTAAAATAAATTTAAATACAATTAAAATTAAAAATGATTAATAGACTCAAAAATGGCAGGTGAAACTAATGGATAAAAAGATAATATTAGTTGTATTAATTGTAGCTTTAATAGGAATTGTTGCTGCAACATATAATATTAATACAGATACATTAGCTAATCAATTAGCATCAGTAGGCATTGAAGATGGTGCTACTGAAAGTGCTACTGATTTAGTAGCAGAAAGTGGAGATTCAGCAAGTACACCTACCTCCAGTGATTCATCAAGTGCAACCACAGGCAGTTCCAACAATGACAATAGTAATTCAGGAAACAGTAATAGTAACTCAAATGCACAGACAACAACATCCCCAACCAACAAGATAACATCACAAAATAAAACAACAAACAACCCTATTTCACAAAATAAAACAACAAAATATACAATAAGTCAAGCAACAGTATTAGCAAATAACTGGATGACTTCACAATCAAGCCATACTACTGCTAAAGCATCATATCGCAGTACATTTACATCATCTGGTGATGAATATTATGTATTTATATTCCGAGAAAATGGTAAAGTAGTTGGTGAAATTGAAATGAATGCACAAACAGGATCTGTTACTGGAGGAGCATTTGAAGGAGAAGTAAATCCACATTCTAATAATACAACTAACTAAAAATATAATATTCTGAGAATTATTTCTCAGATAACTCTCTTTTTTTAAAAAATATATATAAATTTATTTTCTAATCTAAATCTTCCTAAAAAAATAAATAAAAATTGTGATAAATAGTTTAATTGGAAATCAAATATAATAGGAAACAAACAATGGATTTATATTTATTAGAAAATATATCAATAATTTTAATTACAGCAGTAGCTATCCTATTAATTTTTAATAAACTTAAACTTCCATCAATGATTGGACTTTTTTTAACAGGAATTATTCTGGGCCAATTTATTACTTCAACAGAAATTATAACCAGTATGTCGGAATTAGGAGTTATATTTTTATTATTTATTATAGGTTTAGAATTTTCAATTGAGAAATTTTCGGCAATAAAACAATATGCTGTACTGGGCGGTTTAATGCAGGTTGTTTTAACAACTATTTTAATTACTATTATAATGTATATTGCTCATTTCCCACTTAATTCATCAATATTTATGGGATTTTTAGTGTGTTTCAGTAGTACTGCTATTGTAATGAAGCTTATACAGAAAAAACGTTTAACTCATTCATTACAAGGTAGGGTAACTTTAGGTATTCTTATATTTCAAGATATAGCAGTTATTATTGTACTTTTACTTACACCATTACTTGGTGGTCAATCATTAGATATGAGTACTTTACCCATAACACTTGCAAAATTAGTAGGTCTTACAATAATTATCATTCTTGGAGCCAAATGGATTGTTCCTAAAGCACTTCATGAAGCTGCACGAACTAAAAATAGGGATTTGTACATGTTATTTATCCTATTTATATGTCTAGGAACTACTTATGCAACATCTCTTGTTGGAATATCTCCAGAACTTGGTGCATTTATTGCAGGTTTACTTATATCTAATACAGAATACAGTCATCAAACACTTGGATATATTCAACCATTCCAAGATGTATTTATGAGTATATTCCTTATATCAATAGGTTTAATGATAAATGTAAGTTATTTTATTAATAATATCTTATTAATCATAGCTTTAGCAGTACTTGTACTTATTGTTAAATTCTTAGCAACATTTATAACAGGACATGTTTTAAAAATACCTGTGAAGACAACAATTGCAATTGCAATTCTTTTAAGTCAAATTGGGGAATTTTCATTTGTACTTGCAACGGAGGGTATGAAATATGGCTTGATAAGTGAAGGTTTATTTACAGCATTCTTATCTATGAGTATAATTACAATGTCTGCTACACCATTCTTACAGAGAATTACACCAGAGATTGTGAATTTATTTAAGAAGATACCTTACTTCCAGATAGATGATGAATTAAAAACAATACAACCTACGGAAGTATTAGATGAAGAATTAGAGGATCATGTGATTCTTGTAGGATTTGGTGTGAATGGTAAAAATTTATCACAAGCTTGTGAACATTATCATATACCTTATGTTATTGTTGATGTAGATCCACTTATTGTGGAAAAAGAAAAAGCATTAGGTCTACCAATTATTTATGGTAGTGGTGGTAGTGAAAGTGTATTGAAAGAGTTGAAAGTAACTTCAGCAAAATGTATAGTTATTGCTACATCAGATTATGAAAGTACTTTAGAAACTGTGGATACTGCAAGACGTTTAAATCCAAATATTCATATAATTGTTAGAACAAGGTATTTGAAACATGTTGATGAGGTTTATGAAGCTGGCGCTGATGAGGTTATTCCTGAAGAATTTGAAACTAGTATTGTGATGTTTAGTAGAGTAATGGACTACTATAACAAAGATTCTGAAGAAATAAATGATACTCTTGAAAGTTTAAGAGCAGATAGTTACAATGTATTCCGTTGTATTTCACCAGAGGAAATTAAAACATCACTTAGTGAAAGACTTACTGATTTAAATATTGATTCAATTTATGTTACAAAACAAAAACAATTGAATGAACTTAAATTTAGGGATTATAATTTAACTGTTACATCAATTATTAGAAATGATAAAACTATTACAGGTATACATCCTAAATTTGAATTAGAAATAGATGATTTAGTATTATTCACAGGAAAACCTGAAAATATTGAAGAATTTTTAAAAGAAACTTTTATTAATCAAGAAATTTAAAATTTGTAGAAAATTTTAATTTTCTTTTTTCACTTTTTTAAAAAAAAATTTAAAATAAGTGTTTAATTTTTTTAATGTGTTAATATTTTTTTGAATTTGAATTAGGTATAAATATATTTCTAGAATTATTATTTTTAAATAACATTCCCAAGTAGATTATTCTTAAACATTACTTTTTTATTCTGGTAATGGTATTAATAATGGTATTATGTACAATACTGCAAAAAGAATTATTAATTCTGCTGCTATTTTTATTGCATCCTTTGTGGAATTTTCCATTTTGTTATTCACCTTTTAGTTTTAATAATATGTTTAATATAATATATTACTTTTTAAAATATTGAATACCTTAAAGAATAAGATTTTATACTTATCATATAAATTTAAGTTCACCTAAATATATATAGTTATGTATTTTAATTTAAAAAATAGAAAGAGAAAAAAAATTTAACTCAATAGTTCAGTAATTTCATTATTATGTTTAGCTATTGTTTTTGAAACTCTTTCAAAATATGCATCATTATATAATTCATCATCGCTTTCACGTTCTTGAGCTGCATTGAAAAATTCATCATCAATTTGAAGTACTTCACTAATATAACCATCCTCCAAGGAATTAGTTGAAGAATCTTTTGGATTATATGCACGATTACTTCCATCAAATGCTGGACAAACAACTGCACAATACTTTAAATCATATAATGAGGATTCCCTATTAATTCCAGTTGGATCAGGTATATTATATTCTTTTTTTAAGTACTCTTTTTCTTCATCACTGAATGTACGTATAGGAGCACAGAAAGGAATCCTACTTATTACATAACGATTATCAAAAGATTGTGCTAATCCACCTTTAACTAATGATTCTACCATAAATCGTGTTGGTGATTCAATAGACACATACCTATCAAGAGATATAGTATCAATAACATCCTTTACTAGTAAATTATTTCCACGATATTCAGGTATTACATAAATGTATTGAAGTGTTAATGTTTTATGTTCATTTGCATCGCCACCTTTATAAGTACTAAAACCTACAACCTTATCAATATGTACTACTTCCTTAAATATCATGCATTCCTCATCATCAGGTATTTTAAAATTATTTTTATTCATATCATCTAAAATATATGAATAATGTTGTTCTAAAATTACATGTATAGGTAAACTATATCTATGTTCAGGATCATTAGGATCTACACTAAATATTTGACCTTCACCATTACTTCTTATGATTATATCTTTTTCTTTCACCATTAGCATCGTCTCTTTTAAAGTCATACAAGGTTATTAATATAATATTTGATATTAATTAATGATATATTTTATTTAATAAATTTTTAATAATATATTTTCTAAAATTTAATCAAAGTCATAATTTAATTTACCCGTTATGATAAATGTTAAAATACATGAAAATATAACAAATACTAAATAAATTAATGCCACATTACTTACTGTTGTGTGAATAACTAAGCCACTAATTAAAAGATTTGTGAGAGCTGTACCACCATCAGTTATGATATATGTTGTAGCTAGAACTCCCGCCATGTCTTCTTTTCTTGTTCTGTAAACTATATTATTCATACATGATGTGAAACATAATCCACAAAATAGTGAGGCTATAATATTAAACATCAAAAATAATATGAAATATGATTTAAATAGTGCTATGTTTACAAATATTAATGCTATTGTAAAACCTAGAATACCCATCCTTTGAGCATCTTTTATAGATAATCTATTAATTAATGTACTTCCAATAATTTGAGGAGCAATAATACTTGTATAAATTATTGCAGCTATTAATTTACCAGTGCATCCAAAATTTAATAAAGCCATAGATGAACTAAAGCTTTGATAGAATCCCGAAATTGTATATGTTGAAACAAATATTATAATTGAAATTGGAATAAAACGTCTTATATTCTGTGGAACTTTTATTTCAGGTTTAATTGAAGATAAAACACCACTACTACGAGTAATTGTTTCTTGACTTATTATTATCATGACTATACAAATTATAAGTAGAATACTTATTAGTATAAAAATGTTAGCTATCCATGCTGGATTATTATCAACAATACTTGCTGAATTTAGAGCTCCTATACTAAATCCTATTAATGGAATATTTGTTGACATAATTACACCCAAATTTGAGTTTGGTGGAGCAGTATCTAATATGAATGTTTGAATACATCCAGCAGACATTCCACAACTTAATCCTTGTAACAAACGCCCCAAAAGAAACAAATTAGAACCATTTACATATACAAAACTTATACAACCTATTATTGCAAATATAATTGTTGTTATAATAATAGGTTTTCGTCCCAGATAATTACTGAGTCTTGCAAAAAATAGGAGACTAATTACATTTCCTGTGAAGTATATAAAAGTACTCATTGAGAGTATACTATTTGAAATACCATATAATGATTGGTATGTTGCATAAAAAGGAATAGCACTACTACTTGCTATACATACGACAGCCATAGTCATTGTAGCGGCAATAAAACTTAATTTCATTTTAAATGTATATTCAACCATAATTATCACATATTAGTAATTATAATTTTTATAAAAAGTTCTTAAAAAAGAATATCATATAGAACTATTGGAGAAAATAGAAATATAAATAATAATCTAGAAAACAGAATAATAAAGAAAAAAAACAGATATTATAAAATTTTGGTGATATATTGCCTAATGAAAATATGATAGATAATACTAGTAATATAGAACTTATGTTAAATTATCCTAGAAAAGCTCTTTGGAATATGTCTATTTCTCTTATTATTTCAATGTTTATTACAAGTATTTACAATGTAATTGATGCTATATGGGTTGCTGGTTTAAGTGCTGATGCACTTGCAGGTGTTGGTTTTGTTACACCAATATTTATTGCTATTATGGGTATTGGTAATGGTTTAGGTGCTGGTTCTGCATCTGCACTATCTAAGTATATTGGTGAGGATAATAAGAAAAAAGCAGATAATGGTGCTGTTCATACACTATTTATTAGTATTGTTGTTGCCCTTGTTACTACGATAGTATTACTTATTTCATTAAAATCTATTCTTCTCTTAATAGGTGCAGGTAGTACTATTAGTTATGCTATAAGTTATGGAAATATTATATCAGTAGGTTCTATTTTTATTATATTGTCTAATGCATTGTATGGAACTTTAAGAGCTGAAGGTGATACTAATAGAACAATGTATGCTATGTTATTTTCAGCAATCATTAATATAATCCTTGATCCATTGTTTATTTATGGACTAAATTTAGGTGTTAGTGGAGCAGCATATGCAACAATTATTTCATTAGTATTTGTTAATATGATATTGTTTTACTGGTTTTATGTAAAAAAAAATACTTATTTAAAGCCTAATTTATCTAATTATGTTTTTAGTAAAAACATATCTCTTGATATTTTAAAGGTAGGTTTTCCTGCTAGTTTGGAACTAATAAATAATGCTGTTTTTGCGGCTTTATTTTCATTGCTATTAACTATTATTGCAGGTACTGATGCTGTTGCTGTGTATTCTACTGGTTGGAGAATAGTTACTTTTGGTACTGTGCCTATGCTTGCTATTGGTACTGCTTTAGTTTCTGTTGTTGGAGCTAATTATGGTTCTAGAAATTATGAGAATATTCGTGTTGTTCATAGGTATTCTATGAAGATTTCTATATTTTTTGGAGTTTTATGTGCTGTTTTAACATATGTTTTTGCTCCTCAAATTGTAGCATTGTTTTCATATACTGGTAGTAGTATTCGTTTGTCTAGTAGCATGGTTAGTTTCCTTTGTTGTATTGTATTTTTCTATCCTACTATGGCTGTTGGTGTAAATTCCACTTATCTTTTCCAGGGTGTTGGTAAATGTTTAACTGCTATGTTTCAAACAATTTTTAGAGAACTTGGTTTTACCTTGTTATTTGCAGTAGTATTTGCTATGATTTTTAATATGGGTGAATTTGGTGCATGGCTTGGTATTGTATTTGGTGAGTTTGTTGCTAATAACATTACACTGGTTTGGGCTGATATTTATATTAGAAGACTTATTCAAAATAAGTCATTATAACCTCTTTTTTTATAAATTTTTAATAAAATGTATAATTTAATAACCTGTAATCTATATTATGTGTTTATTTTTTAGATATTTGAAAATAAGTTTTGTTTTAATGAAAAATAAGTATTATTAAAAAAAGTAGTTTAGGATTATATAGGATTATAATCCAAGCAATGTTTTAAATCCGATGAGTATGAGTATGACTCCCCCAAGTATTTCAAATTTATCACCAAAGTAATTCCCCAATTTTTTACCAAGGAAAATTCCAATTATACTAAAGATAAATGCAACTACTCCAATTATTGAACATGGCATCCATAAACTTGTATTGAGTATAGCAAATGTTAAACCTACAGCAAATGCATCAATACTTGTTGCTATTGCAAGAAGAGTTACTTCCTTAAAGTCAAAGTCATCAGTTATTTCTTCTTCATCATCTCCCAAGCTTTCACGAATCATATTAAGTCCTATACCAACTAGTAATATAAATGCAATCCAGGGTGCAATTGTAGATATAAGTGAACTAACTGCAGTTCCACAAAAATATCCAAATACTGGCATGATAAATTGGAATCCACCAAAGAATATACCATACCATAATATTTGTATTTTAGTTAGGTTTTTCTGTGTAAATCCCTTTGTTAAAGAAACACTGAAAGCATCCATTGCTAAAGCTATTGCTAATAATATTACTGAAATTAAATTCATTTCCATATTACCATTACCTTATTAGTTTAATATAAAAAAATTAGTTTTACTGTATTTAATCATTTATTAAAATAATTTAATATAGGTTATTAAAAAATTATGATGTGAATAATAAAAAAAAGTTTATATGGAAATTATCCTTATTAGATAATTTCTTCCCTTTCTTTTGAAAATAATAGGTGTTTTGAATTTGAAAGAAAAAAAATTATGTATTATCCATATATACTTCTTTTTTGTATTTAATAATATCTTGAATAGTAAGAACGGGCATATTATGTTCTTTTGAGAATTCTATGATTTCTGGCATTCTTGCCATTGTTCCATCAGGGTTTGTTATTTCACATAATACACCCATTGGTTTAAGCCCTGCCATTTGCATAAGATCTATGTTAGCTTCAGTATGACCTTCTCTTTCAAGTACTCCTCCATTTTTTGCTCTTAATGGAAATACATGACCTGGATGGTGTAAATCTTCAGCTTTAGCATTATCAGATACACATGCTTTTACAGTTGTAACTCTATCTTTTGCTGAAACTCCTGTCGTAACTCCTTGGGCAGCTTCTATTGTTATGGTAAATGCTGTTTGATATGTACTTGTATTATCAGATACCATAAGTGGAAGTTCTAATTCATCTGCTTTATCTTCATTCATACATAAACAGATAATCCCACTACCTTCACGTATGAGAAGTGCCATTTGTTGTTCTGTAACTGTTTGTGCTGCAAAGAACATATCTCCTTCATTTTCACGAGATTCATCATCAGTTACAATAACACCTCGTCCTTCTTGTAGTGCTGAAAGTGCTATTTTAACTCTTTCAATAGAAGTTCCTTCTAACATGTCTTCATGATTCATTATATTATCTCCTTGAAATTAAATATATATGAACCAGGGCTTTATAAAAAAAGATTAATGTAATTTTTTGAGTTTACACATTCTCTTTCATCCAGACTTTAACTGTCGGTTTTGGATTTTCACCAAATCAACATTAACTATTATATTTAATGCTCGTGGACTTATTATATTTAATATATAATTCACCACCGGTGGAGACTTTCACTCCGCCCTGAGAACAATATTAAGTTTATAATTATTATTTTAAATATTTTTTTATGTTTATTATAAAAAGAGTAAGTATGTATTATATACTTACATTATAGAAATTTTATTTCTATTATTTAATAGTTTTTCATCGAGTAAATCCATAGTATTATTGGAACTTGTGAATTTATCATTGGAATCATTTTCATAGTTTGTGTAGTTTAATAATGTTTCTTCTAAATCTAATTGATTCATGAGTAATAATTCTTCTTCAATTAATTCTTGTTGTGTTAAATTATCAAATTCACCTGTTTTTTCTATATTGTTAAGTATAGTTTCCATTGTTTTAAATGCATCTTCGCATACTTTATTTGTTAGTGAAAATTCATTTTCTTGTCCAATTGTTAACATAAGATTCATCTTCTTCTAAATGACATATATTTCTAATTTTAATATTGGTGGTTATATTTTTATTATGAACTACTTATTATATCAACATATATTAATATATAAATCTTTTCATCATATAGTTATATAAAAATAATTAAAAAACAAAATATAAAATAAATAATAACATAATAGAACAAACAAAAGAAAGAAAAAAATAAAACTAACATAAAAAAATAAGGACTGAAAATATGGAAAAAGAGAAACTAAAACTAATAAAAAAATGTCATGACCCTGAAGAATACGGATACCTATATGGATTAAACCAAGAAGTAACAGATGAAGAAATGGAAAAAGTAAAACCATACATGACACACTTTAAACCAACATTATTTAAAAATGTAATGAAAATAGAAGGAAACCCCCATGGATGGATGTGTACATATGAAAATGCACATCTTGTAGAAGAAGCACTAAACATAACAGAAACACTCAAAAAACAAGAAGAAGATAGAAAAATTCAAAGACAATACTATGATGAACATAGAAAAGAAAAAGAAGATGCTCAAATAAAAGTAGAAAATGCATTTGCAAACAAACCAAGACCAAGACAAAAACTAAGAACACTACTTAATGTAGCACAAGTAACATATGATCCAGCAAATAGTTTCAGAGACAACAACCATTATGGTGGAGGACATTTATTTATTGTTACCAAGAAAAGTATATGGTACATCATGAACAATGGACGAGATGAAGATAACTGGAACATAAATAACATAGAAATAGAAGGAAAAGGTGGAGCAATTGGATTTAAGCATGAATACACAGAAGAACTTCATAATTTAATAAAAGTCCTAACAGAAAATAATGAATATTCAGGCGACACATACATAGAGGAATACTAATGACAGAAAAAACACAAGACCCACTAAAACTAGTACTAAAATGTATAGACTATGAAGAATATGGAAACCTATACGCACTAAATCAAGACATACCCGATGAAGAAATGGAAAAAGTAAAACCATACTTCAAAAAATATGCACCAACAGACTTTAAAGACATAATGAACATAGAAGGAAATCCATATGGATGGATGTGTCAAAAAGAAAACATACCACAAATAGAAGAAATACTAAACATAACAGAAACACTCGAAAAACAAGAACAACAAAGAGAAGAACAACAAAAAATACTCAACCAACAAAGAAAAGAAAAAGATAAAGCAATGGATAAAATAGAAGAAATATACACAGGAGCACCAAGACCATCCAAGTTTCTGAAAAAACTACTAAAAAAAGCAGACATTGTATATGATCCAGGAGACTCATACTACACAGACCATAAATATGGAGAAGGACAACTCTTCATCATAGATAAAAACTACATATGGTACATAATAAACAATGGACGAAGTGATGATGACTACACACTAAACAATATAAAAACAGACGGTCCTGGAGCAGTAGGATTCAGAGTAGAATATACTGAAGAATTACATGAACTCATAAAAATAGTATCAAGTGAAAATCAATACAAAGGTAAATAACTAAAAAAAAATATTTATCTTTTATAACCTTCTTTAAATAATCAAAAAAAATCTCATTTTAAATTATTAATTAAAAATATATTTATAAAAATTAGAATCTTAAATTTACTACAAAAACTAGAACTTTAAAAAAAACTGCATAATAAATTCCACTTAAAATAATTGCCA
>NZ_JRWK01000021.1 GCF_001729965.1 Methanosphaera sp. WGK6
TTTATTCATTGTTTTTATCATGAATAGAATCTAATTTAATTTATAGTAGAATATTTTAAAGTGAATTTAACTTTTTTCTTCTTATTCTAGTTAGGTGTATTCAGTAATTCTTTGGATTTTCATATTTTCAAATGAATTCAATTACAACTTTTTCTGGATGGGTACATCTTTGAACTTTTCTGGTACGGCGACCATAGCGATAGGGTCACATCTGATCTCGTCTCGATCTCAGTAATAAAGTCTATCTACGTTCTGTCTTGTACTATAGGTGGTAAGTCTATGGGAATTTCGGAAAGTTGCCGGCCTTTCATTATTAATTTTAAAGTATTTTTTTTGGCTTGTTTTTGTGGCAATTATTTTAAGTGGAATTTATTATGCAGTTTTTAATATTCTAGTTTTTGTAGTAAATTTAAGATTCTAATTTTTTAATAATTATTTTAAAAAAAGTTTATAGATTTTTTGAGATAATACTATTTTTTTTTATTTATTTTTTAAGTTTTATATTGTGTAATATATCTTCTAATTGTTCTTCTTGTATTTCTTGATGTTGCACATGTAATTGTTCTTTGTTATCTGTTATTTTCTTTGTTTTGTTAGTTATGATGTTATTTTCTTGAACTTGTGTTTTAGTTATTTTATCATGATAATTTATTTCAATGGTATTTATGTGTCCTTCATCAAATTTTATTTTTATATTTTTTATTTTCATTTTTCAATGAGTCCATTATTGATTATTTGTTTAATCAGTATTTTTTTATAATCTCTTTTTAGATTATAAAGTTTAAGTTTTTATTATATTTTTGATTTCAAAATATATTTTTATTTTATTTTTATTTCTAGATTATTTTATCTAGACTTTATTTTTTTAATTTTAAACGTTTTTATTTGGTATTTAATTTTATAGTATTACCTTTTTTTATCTATAATTAGTGTTTTTTATATATTTTCTTATATAAATAGTATTTTATTAATTATGGGGTGTTATAGTATGATTTTTTTATTTTTTATTTATAGTACTATTTTTTTTGTTGTTTATTATCTGTATAATTTGTTTTTTATAAAAAAAAGATAGAAAAGAGGGGTGGTGAATATTTTTTTTTATTTATCTTGTTATTGTGAGTATTTCTGTTGTCTCTGTTCTTTTATATAGTGGACTTGTATATACAGCAGTTATTGTATAATTTTTTGGACTTAAGTATGTGGGTGTGTATGTTATTGTGGATGTATTGTTGATTATTGTTCCATAGATTATGTTTCCTTGTTGATCTCGTAGTGTTTTTTTATTTATTTTAAATATTACTTTACCTGTTGTTATATTGTAGGGGTTGGTTATGTTTATGCTTAATGTTATTGTGGTATTTGTTTTTGCTTGTAGTGGTGTTGTTATTTTTATGGTTGTGTTTTCTTTTTTTATTGTTAGTGTTGTGTTTTTGTTTCTGTTTTGGTTATAGTTTTGTGATCCACTGTATGTTGCTTGTATTGTGTATTGTGGGTTGTGCCATATTAATGGTATTGTAAATTGTTCTAGTATTGCTTCTCCATTTTTTACGGGGATGTAGATTGTATTATTTTGATTGTCTTTTAATGTTTTACCATTTATTTTAAAGACTATTTTACCTTCATTTACTGCTAGTCCATATTCATCTATTATTATTGCTTTGAGGGATATTGTTTCATTTATTTTTGATGTTATATTTTGTGTTGTTATGGTTGTGTTTATTTTATCATTTGGTTCATTGTTTTTTACTGTGTTATTGTTGTTTGGTGTTACCGTTTTATCTCCTTTTTTATTAGTACTTATGAGAATGTTATTTGTTATTGTATTGTTTTTTGATGTGTCAAGTGTTATTGTGTAGATGGTGTTGGTAATTATCTTATTTTTTTGTATGTTGTTGTTATCGGATTGTTTTAGAAGTATTGCTGTACTTGTATTTGTTGTAGTGTTTATTGTTATGTTGTTGTTTGTTATGTTTGTGTTGTATGTGTTTAGTTGCATTGCTATTGTGTTTGTTGCATTTATTTGTCCAGTGTTTAGTGATATAATTGAATTGTTTTGAGGTATGTTTCTTGTTGCAATATCAAGTAGTGTTGCTGTGTTTGCTTTTACTGTTAGATTATTATTAGTTATTGTGTTATTTTCTATTTTGCCGCCTTCATTGTCTTTTCCTATTGCTATTGCATCTGATTTATTTTCGGATATACTTATTATATTGTTTGAATCGATGGTTAGGTTACTTGCTGATGTGAATGCTTGGATTCCATTTGCAAGTTGTTTTCCATATACAGTTATATTGTTTTTTCTTATTGTGTTATAGTTAATGTTTCTTCCAAGATTTATTCCATATGTGTATTCATTTGTTGTTGAGTATATATTGTTATATTCAATTAGGTTATATTGTGCTTTAAGGCCACTTTTAGATCCTTGTATTGTGATTGGTTCTATTGCTCCATATTCATATTTGGTTATTGTGGTGTATGTGGTTATGTTATTGTATTGTATTATGTTGTTATTTGAAATTATTGCTATTGCTAGTGTTTTTACTAGTCCTAATTCAGAATACCAGTCTATTTCATCTGATGGTCCGCCTACTGTTATGTTGTTATTTTTTATTGTGGTGTTGTCAGAGTTTATGTTTATTGTAATTATTTCTTCGGTACTTTTATCAGTTATTGTACAGTTTTCTATTGTGCAGTTTGGTGCATTGATGAGTATTGTACTTGGTAGTTGTTTGTCCGTATTATTTATTGTTAAGTTTGTTATTGTTGTATTTTTTCCAAGTAGGGTTATTGTTGTTCCTTTTAGTGTTGTATTTTGTCCTTGTATTTTTATGGATGTTTTATCTATTGTGAAGTTTTTATCTTCAAATTCTCCTTTTAGTGTTATTGTTGTATTGTCTTTAATATCTTCATTTATTATAAATCCTTCTTCATCAAAGTATGTGGGGTAGTTGTTGGAGGTTATATGTATATCGTTTTGTTGTTGTGTTTTTATTGTTGGGGTAGGTGTATCATTGTTTGTATCTACTGCATTTACTGTGGTTATTCCTAGTATAATGATTATTAGTGATATTAGAAGGATCGTGTTTTTATATGATTGTTTCAATATTAATCTCCTAATAATTTTTTTTTGAATAGTTTGTTAACTCTTCACATAGTTATGGGTTATCTTTATTCCTGTATTTATATTTATTATTCATTAATTTTTATAAAAATAGTATTCATAATATATATGTTGTAGTATATATTTAGTTTTTTATGAGGAGTATTCGAGGTTATTAAATATTTATCTAAAAAATAGGTATAGTTCTTATATAAACTAGATTTTATTTAAGTTTATAATAAGTTTCATGAAAAAAATTTTTCTAAAAAAAGTTAAGGGGAATTATATTATTTCCCAAAAAAAATTATTTTACAATAGTTAATGTACTATTAACTTCACAACGTTCGTATAAATTATTACCATATACAGCAGTTAATCTATATGTATGTGCACTCATTTTTGCAGGTAAAGTATAACTTATTGTAGCAATACCCTCACTATCAACAATTCCATAAATTACATTACCTTCATTATCTCTTAATGTTTTACCATTAAGTTTGAATACAACTTTACCATTTGTAACAGCAACCTTATTATAAGTTACGTTAGCTTTAAGTGTAATAGTTTCACCAGCTTTAACATTATCCTCTGTTGTAATAACCATATTAGCTGTACGTTTATTTACACTAATAATATTTGAAACTCTACTGCTAGTATATTGTGAAGAACCACTATAAACAACAGTTATATTACATTTATCAAAGTAGTTTTTAGCAACAGTAATTTGAGTGCTTGCAACACCATTTTCTACTTGAACATAAATTACATTACCATCACTATTTCTAAGGGTTTTACCATTTATTTTAAATACTACACGACCACTGTTAATAAGTGTATTATCACTAGATGCTAATTTAGCAGTAATTGTAAGATTATCACCTATAATAGCTACACCAGTTTCAATAGAAATTGTTGGTTCTTGTTTAACAAGATTCATGTTAAAGTCAACAGTTTTACTATTATAATACTCATTTTCAACATATGTAGCAGTCCAAGCAACTGTCTTTTCAACATTATCAGTTGTAAGTTTAAATGATGCAACACCATTTTCAACCGCAACATCAAATGTGTTTGTATTATCTGTAAATATAATATTACCAATAGTTACAGGGTTACCTTCACTATCCTTAATTGTTGCAGTATACGTATTTTCTGTTCCTAGAGTAAATGTCACATCAACTGCTGTGATTGTTAACTCATTACTTGGTAAGTTACTAGATACAGTGTTATCACTAGATGCATTTACTGATTTATCACCTTGACTGTGACTAGTTATAAGTGTATTGTTTTGAACTGTATTTGAGGAACCTTTAACAATATTTACAGTGTAACTATCTTTACCATTATCATTAATAGTAATTATATTACCTTTTATATTGTTGTCTTTAGCATTACTTCTGCCATTTACAAGAATACCTGCAACATATTGACCTACAAGATCAGAGGTACTTTGTTTTGTAGCAGAACTATCTGCTGTTAATGTAATATTGTTTCCAGTAATTTCATTTTCATCAGCAAGATACATTCCAATACCCATAGTATAATTACCAGTACCATTAATTGTATTGTTAGTTATACTATTTTCATCTGCACCATATAATTCAATACCATAAACATCATTTGCGGATGCTATAATAATATTTGAATCTACTATATTTTCTTTTGTACTACCTTGACTATTAGTAGTAACAGTTATACCATAAGTATAATTTTCAGCATTAACTGTAATATTGTTTGATTTAACAATATTTTCACAAGCAGCACCTAATTCAATACCATTTGCAAAGTATGTACCATTAGATACAATAGTATTATTTTCAACATGACTTCCATCTATAAAGTTACTCATTCTAATACCATATGTATAATCTGAGCCTTTAGTAGTTATATTATTGTTAGTTATTGAAGCATTAAAGTTTTTATTATAAATATAGTCATATGTATCATAATCAAGTTCAAAACTACCTGGGAAATCTACACCAACCATAGTTTCCATAGTATTTTCGCCACTACCATGACCAGTAGCTTCTGTAGTAATACTATTATTATTTATTGTTGTGAATTTAGTGTTGAATGCTTGAATAGCACTTAAATTACATAATCCAAATCCACTACTATCATAAGTAATTTCATATGTTAATCCAGAAACATTTATGGTGTTATTTTCAATAATAATATTTTCAGTACCATTTAATGTAATAGCATGTGTTGTTCCAGCGGTATTAACTTGAGTTAATGTATTATTTTTAATTAAAATATTATTAGTATTTATATTAAATATTGTACTTGAATAATCTTCATTACTAATAATAAGATTTGTTATATTACTATTTTCAGCTTTATTTGTGAATATAAATGAGGAATTTGTAAGAATTGCCTGATTAGCATCACTTGTAATATTAACTGCAAAGTCAAATGTAAAGTTTTTATTTGTAAATAATCCTGATAATTTAATAGTAGCACCTTCAGATATTACATCTTTTGGTGTTCCATCTTCATTAAAGAAATCTGGATATGTGGTATTTGTAATTATTATAGGAGCTAAATTACTAAATGTTATAACTTGATTTGCTTGGATTACTTTAACTACATAAAATCCATCATTATCAGTCATAGTATTTGTTGTAATGCCCTCTTTTACTACTGAATTTTCAGTAGCTACTGTACAGTCTGAAGCAGTGTATTCTACTGTAAATTCTGGAAGTGAACCTTCAAGATTTTTAATATTACCTTCAGAGTCAGTTACTTTATTAAATGTAGTTGTAATGGTATATGTATTATCAATAGCATCAGATAATGTTGCATTCATAATTACCCAAGTATCTGCAGTAATTTGTGAATAACTAGTACTGTATACTACAAGAGTATCTTGAGGTCCTTTATTATTTCCCCACCAATTATTATTAACAAGTACTTTATTATTTTGACCAGAATAACCATTACCATTATATATATTTGAACCTTCTTTAGCAGAGTTACCTATAAATACAGAATTACTTATAGTTAAGTTTCCTTCAGTATAAATAGCTCCTCCACGACCACTACCATAACTTGATGATGTAGTAACACTATTATTAATAAATGTTGACTTAGTTATTGTAGCATTACCATAATCAGCAATAGCTCCACCAAGTACTGTGTATGATTGATTTACAGTATTTCCAATAAATGTAGAATTATCAATTACAAGTATTGATTTTGGAGTAGAATATCCATTACTACTATATAATCCACGACTGTAACCAGTATTATTAGTAAATACTGAATTATAAATATATAACTCTTTAGTATTTGTTAACCATCCATAATCAGATGAACTTGTTGTAGTTACATTTTTAACAATGGAATTATTTATTACAGTAATACCTTTATTTGTTATGGATTTAGCATTGATATTAGTAATATTAGAGTTATTCATAGTTAAATTTGAAGTTGTATCTACTATAATTACTCCTCTGTCACCATACCCTGTATTTACATTAAAGTTTGTAATTGTAACATTTTCTAATATTAAATTTGCATTTTTTAAACTTGTAAGTGCACCATATGCATAACTACTGTTAGTTATAATTATATTTTTAATAGTAAGAGTTACACCATCAGATAAATTGAGTACTGGAGTAGTACCTTCTTTTGCATTAAGAGTAAATCCTGCACCATCAATAACTAAATCCTTAGTAATATTAAGTGTAGTTTCACTTGATGCTCTTGTAAGATTTTGAGTTAATGTAATTACATCATTACTATTAGCTGCATCAATAAGTTTTTGGAATCCTTTATAATTTTTTGGATCAATCACAGGTGCTTTAACTTCAAATACAACATTTTGATCATCTTGACTAATTGTTATTGTAGCATCAGTTAAACCTGCATTATATCTATTAGTAGTTTTACCATCAATAACTTCGGTTTCATCTTTAACAAATGAACCCGCTGTTGCAGTGTATTTAACATTATTTAATTTTGGAAGTCCACCAACTAAATCATAAATAGTACTACTTGAATCAGTATATTTATTAAATGTAGTTTCAACAGTAAATACACTATTATCTTCAGGATCTTCAGTTAATGTAACATTCATAATTACCCAATTAGTCACTGTAATATCAGGATAATTAGAATCTTCATATTCATCTTCATCATAATATGATTCAGAATTTACTTTATCTGATGGATTAGAATTGCTACCCCACCAATTATAATTAGCTACTGGAGATATCTTATTATTTCCATTAAATAGTATTGTATTTGTAGTATTGGATAATAATACTGAATTTGTAATATTAAAGTTTCCATTATATCCTGTAGCTACTGCACTACCATTACCTGTAGCAATATTATTAATGAATGTAGAATTAATTATTGTAGTTAATCCATTACTAATATATATAGCTCCACCATTTTTATCAGCATGAGTATTACTATTATCTTTAAAGTAAGAATTGGTTATATTAGTATTATTGCCTGTGGTTATTACACCACCATTTCCTTGACTTACAGTATTTCCAATAAATGTGGAATTATCAACTAATAATGTACCTGTTTGAGAAGTACTTATACCATAAATCATTCCAGAATAACCTTTATTATTATTCATTGAAGAATTAATTATACTTAAATTACCCGTTAATTTAATTACTGCATTATCAACACTTGAACTTGCATCAACATCAGTAATAGATGTATTATTAATAGTTACATTTCCTAAATTATCAATAAATGAACCTTTTATATTTCTAATAATAGTATTATTTATTAATAAAGTAGTATCTTTAGTAACTTTTATTAAAGAAGTTGGATTATACTGGTTAGAAATTACTTTATTATCTTCAATAGTTACATTGTTTAATATTAAATTACCAGAAGTAATATTTATCATACTTTGAGCACTTACATTAGTTAATGTAATATTAGTTAATGTTAATGTAGCATCATTAGAAATATTAAACATAGTACCTTCAGATGCATCTATTTTTAAATTTTTACCATTAATAGTAATATTTTTTGTAATATTAACACATGTTTCAGAATCAGCTCTTACAATATTCTTTTTTAATTTTATAATTACATTTTCATCAACATAATTAATAGCATCTTGAAGAGAAGTATAATCAGTCATATCTGGTAATACAGTACCATAAGTTAATGTACCTGAAACAATTGTAAGATTTTCAGATCTATCATAGGTAACACTCATTTCATATTTATCTTCTTCAAGATTTGAAATAGTAATAATTGCAGTTCCATTAATTACGGTTGCACTATATGTTTTAGAATTCACTGTTAAAGTAGCAATTCCACCAGTAATTTCATTTTTCTTATCATCAGTAACTCTTACTTTTACTATTATAGGTTCATCAGAATCAATAGTAGTATCTGGGGCAGTTACAATAACTGTACTATTTAGTTTATAATTACTGAAAATTCCAATATCTGATCCATTAATAGCTCCATAGTTATCTTGCATGGTATTATTAATGATAAATATATTATTTCCAGCTACATGAATAGCACCAGCACTACCTCTAGGATTTCCATTATATGAACTAGATGCATTGTTTTCAATGAAAGTATTATTTTCTATAGTAGCATTAGCTCCTCTAATTGCAATAGCACCACCATATGTTCCAGCACTGTTCTTTTTGAAATATGAATTGGTTATAAATACACCATAAGTATTAGTTCTTGTATTTATAGCACCACCATAATTACTAGCATAATTGTTGGTGAAATTGGAATTATTAATACTTAAAAGACCACCTGTATTGAAATTAATTGCTCCATTTTGACTTGTAATATTATCAAAAATAGAGTTTTCAATAGTCAAATTAGATCTAGTATTATAAATATAAATTACACCATTAGAAATTTGATCAACATTTCTAAATGTGGAATTATAAATGGATATTGCAACATCAACAGCAGTTGTGTTTATAAATCCTCTTGAAGCATAAGTTGTATTGGTAATATCTGATACAGTAACATTAATAAATGTTAATTTACCACCCGCAGAAACTGTGAAAGCGGCATCTTGTCTAATTTTATAATTAGTAATTTTAACATTTTTGATAGTAATATCAGAAGTTACTTTAAAAGTACCATTATGTTGATTATAATCAATAGTATGACCATTACCATCAATAATCATAGTTTGATTTAATTCAAATATACTATTTTCCTCTGTGGATTGATAATCTTTATCAAGTGTAATAGTACTTTTATCACTAGTTTTTGCTTCTTCAATTACAGTATTTAAATCAGCAAAACTTCCAGTTTCATCTTCACTTTTTATACTTTTATGTTCTATATTATTTGTTTTTATTTCATTAATTTTATTATTATCATTAGTACTAATTTGACTAGTAGTTGATACTTGTTGTTCTGAAATTTCAGAAGTAACTTGTTGAATAGTATCATTTGAATTTATATCTGTAGCACTTGTTACAGATAATCCAATTAAAGTCAATAATACTAATAAGAACATTAAAATTGTTGTTGATTTCTTATTAAACATAAAAATTTTAACATCCTATTTTTTAATTAAAATATATTTAAGGATGAATAATATTATCACTTTGAACTTCAATTCTAATAATATCATTATCTAATTACGTGTTTTTATGAGTTAATTAAAACATTTCATTTTCTTTAATCCTCAAATATGTTTCTTATATATATTTTTTCAAATATTAATAAATTTTTATAAAAAATAATTAAATTATTCATCATGTAT
>NZ_JRWK01000022.1 GCF_001729965.1 Methanosphaera sp. WGK6
GCGAACAAAAACAAGGATTTGAAATTTCAAACAACTAACTAAAAAAGTACCTGAAAAACACAAAAAACAACCACAACATATACATCAAATAGTATCAAAAATAGGAAGTTTGAAAAAAATAGAAAAAACAAAGAAAATACACTTGAAACGGAGCATTGCAAGTGTAAACCCCCCCTAATTCAAAGAAAAAAAATAATGTTTAAAACCAAAAATATTAAATATTTAAGATTCAAATAAATCCACAACTTTTTCAAGATTCTCAGGAATATTAATATGCTGAGGACAATAACTTACACACCTATTACATTTAAGACATTCACTTGCCTTTACATTACCAGAATCAGAAATAAAATTTCTATAATACAACACCATAAAATGCTTTTGATCCAACATTTTCTGAGCATTATACAATTCAAAAAACTTAGAAATATTAATATTAACAGGACATGCATCTATACAATAATTACAAGAAGTACATTTAATCTCCATTGTCTTATTAATAATACTTACAGCTTCATCCAAAATAATAAGCTCTTCATCACTCATTTCTTTAAAATTATTCACTGTATGAATATTATCATACACTTGATTAAGCGCATTCATACCACTCAATATCATAAAAACATTATCAAGAGAAAGATTAAACCTCATAGCCCAAGAAGCAATACTACGTTCAGAATCATACTCTTTAAATAATTTTTGTACACCTTCAGGAACATTAACCAAAGCACCACCCTTCAAAGGTTCCATAATACTCACAGGCAACCCATATTTACATGCCACATCATAACACTCCTTAGACCGAATATTATTATCCATCCAATCAAGATAATTAATCTGTAATTGAACAAATTCAATCTCAGGATGATTACCCAACACATCATCCAAAAACTCAGGAGAATCATGACAAGAAATACCAATATGCTTAACCTTCCCACAATCCTTTAAATCCCTAATAAATTTAAAGGGATCAACTTAATAAAATTTGCACTATTCATAGTAGATACATTATGAAGCAAATAATAATCAAAATAATCAACACCACAACGTTCAAGCTGCTTATCAAATATAACTTGCATCTGGCCAACATCCTCAAAATCAAAAAGAGGTAACTTATCAGCAATCACATAACTATCACGAGAATATCTTTCAACAACAGCCTTCCTAAATGACTTCTCACTATTACCACCAAGATAAACATAACCCGTATCAAAATAATTAAAACCATTATCCATAAACAAATCAACCATCTGATTAACCAAATCCTGATTAACACTACTATAATCCCCTTCATCAAACAAAGGCAATCTCATCAAACCAAAACCTAACTTTTTCATTAAAAAAAATACCTCCTCTATTAATAAAATTCAACCCCCACCTATTTAAACATTCCGCCATAAAATACAAACCACATAGCCATACAACAAGAATACAATACAAAAACAAAATTACAACAACTTCTAGAATGAAATATTAGAACCAATACCCTCAAAAACATGAAAAATAAAAAATCAAAAGAAAACCAAAAAAAGAAAACAAACAAGGCTTCTAGAATACCTAAAAATCTAGAAAACCCTGAAAAAATTATCCTACTTTTTCAACACTAATAGGACCATCCCTTGGAGTCCAAGTCATCCTATAAACCCCAGGTTCCATACCCTCATTCTGCCCAGTCTCATTCTCACTCACAGTAAAAATAGAAACATGAACCTCCGTATCAGGATCCTGAGAAGAACCACCACTAGGATTTACATCAGAACCAGAACCAGAAGACACATCTTCAGTCAAAGAAACATTTCCAACAGTCCCATTTGTAGTATTATTTACAGTTAAAACATTAGAACTATCATCACTAACTAAAAAAGAAAAACATCCAATACCAACAAGAACTACAAGAACTACTATAACCAATAATATATTTTTCAAACTTGCCATAATATCACTCCTTACAATGATTATAATTATATATAACTTCAAACTATATAAATCATTCGATAAATCCAATTAAATAATAATTTAACCCATCAAAATCATACAATGAGAATTTAATACTATTATAGTCTATTTAAAAGTCAATTTCACCAATGGTCTCACCATTTTTCGAGTTTCCATACTATATAGTCTATTTTAAACGCTGGCCTTCCTTCACTTTGCATTCGTAATCCTAATTCTTTGTTTCCATACTATATAGTCTATTTTAAACTATTTATGTAATTTTGCATTAGAAACCGCAGAAACATGTTTCCATACTATATAGTCTATTTTAAACGAAACCGAACTGGACAATGTCCGAAGATGAGAAAAGGTTTCCATACTATATAGTCTATTTTAAACTAAGTTATTCACAAAAATAAGAGCATTCAAAATAGGGTTTCCATACTATATAGTCTATTTTAAACTATTATTCATTTCTCTTAGTTCATTTGTCACATTTATGTTTCCATACTATATAGTCTATTTTAAACAAATTTCTAACCACACTAACAGACTATGAAGACGAATGTTTCCATACTATATAGTCTATTTTAAACGGAATTGGAAGTGAAGGGATTTGAACCCTTATATCATGTTTCCATACTATATAGTCTATTTTAAACTCCATCCGTGACAGATTTTCAAATTTTGGTCTTCTTGCCCCGGTTTCCATACTATATAGTCTATTTTAAACTATCGATTATCCTTCATTTTTTCACTTCCATTCCACAGTTTCCATACTATATAGTCTATTTTAAACTATATTCTGTTTGTTGTCCTTCTGGTTTAAACATTCGTTTCCATACTATATAGTCTATTTTAAACTATTATAATTTTCTTGTGAAAGTGTAGCTGAATGTAGTTTCCATACTATATAGTCTATTTTAAACCACATGCATTACGCAAATTTTTTGTAACAGAATTGTAGTTTCCATACTATATAGTCTATTTTAAACTCTTCTCCGTCGTTGTGTGCTGTGTCTAGTTCTAAGCCGTTTCCATACTATATAGTCTATTTTAAACCAGAATCAAACAAAAAATAGAACAAATAGAGAGTGATTGTTTCCATACTATATAGTCTATTTTAAACAGTATTTGAGGATGGAAACACAAGAATAGTATTAAAGTTTCCATACTATATAGTCTATTTTAAACTCTTTGATTTCCTCATGATTAAAAACAGAATTATAATCGTTTCCATACTATATAGTCTATTTTAAACGTATTGTACAATTCTTGCTTATGCAAGTTATAAGTTAGTTTCCATACTATATAGTCTATTTTAAACACAAGAGCAAAAATAAGACAAAGCTTAGAATAAAAAAGTTTCCATACTATATAGTCTATTTTAAACTTTGTTTATTTTTCTCGTGATTTTCTCACGAGAAGCAGTTTCCATACTATATAGTCTATTTTAAACAATTAGGGGGTAATTAATAATGATATATAATGATTTATGTTTCCATACTATATAGTCTATTTTAAACGAAGCCATTCGGAAAATATTAACTGATTTCATTGATGGTTTCCATACTATATAGTCTATTTTAAACTACATATTATTCAGTTGCATAGATTTGCTATCACGGGTTTCCATACTATATAGTCTATTTTAAACGAAGTATTGGATTTAAAGCTAAAAACTTCACAGATAATGGTTTCCATACTATATAGTCTATTTTAAACGGATCTGTTGTAGTTGTTCCTTTGTCGACTTGGTATTTAGTTTCCATACTATATAGTCTATTTTAAACACTAAATAACAAGTTGCAACACAACAACACACAACAACTAGTTTCCATACTATATAGTCTATTTTAAACGAGGCCGTACAAATAGTTTTCTTTGTCGTCCTCGCTGTTTCCATACTATATAGTCTATTTTAAACTTTAATAAGCAATGTCGAAAAATGGCAGGATTTACTGTTTCCATACTATATAGTCTATTTTAAACGTATAGGAGCTTAATATAGTAATAGAAATCATATGTGGTTTCCATACTATATAGTCTATTTTAAACCAAATATTTTTTTACTTAATTGTTTATTTTCTTCTTCTGTGTTTCCATACTATATAGTCTATTTTAAACGTTGAAACAATTAAAGATATACCAACCCGTGATGATTGTTTCCATACTATATAGTCTATTTTAAACAATAAAGAACTTACTTCAATTTTCACAAAACAAGAATGTTTCCATACTATATAGTCTATTTTAAACTTGTTACTCTGTCCTTTCTTATGTCGTCATACTCAAGTTTCCATACTATATAGTCTATTTTAAACGCAAGAATTGTATAATTCAATAGTTGACAATGTCAAGTTTCCATACTATATAGTCTATTTTAAACTCTCAACTTTCCTATTTTTCGCTGAGTTGATATATACGTTTCCATACTATATAGTCTATTTTAAACCCTCACCCCCTCAATAATAGGAAGTGAAAAAAATGAAGTTTCCATACTATATAGTCTATTTTAAACGAGTAGTAACGATTGATTTTTTCTTTTTCTGAATCACGTTTCCATACTATATAGTCTATTTTAAACCAATTATTTCGTTCAGAAAATACAATGAATGAAATATGTTTCCATACTATATAGTCTATTTTAAACCCAATCTTTTCCTTCTACTGCATGACCAGTTGCACGGGTTTCCATACTATATAGTCTATTTTAAACATGCTTTCTATTACTATATTAGCACTGCATAGTATTGTTTCCATACTATATAGTCTATTTTAAACTCTTTTACGGTTTCTCCTTTACTTCCAAGTTTTAAATGTTTCCATACTATATAGTCTATTTTAAACGATATTCATAACTTAATGATATAACATTATCAAATATAGTTTCCATACTATATAGTCTATTTTAAACATTTTTGTGTAAGTAGAGTATATATGAGAAATTACAGAGGTTTCCATACTATATAGTCTATTTTAAACTTTTTGTTAACACAGAATTTACTATTACAGCTACACTCACGTTTCCATACTATATAGTCTATTTTAAACGAGTATGCAATTAGGCTCTGATTTTGAATTAACAATGTTTCCATACTATATAGTCTATTTTAAACTAAATGCCCTTTATACTCCTTATATTGAACAGGAAAGTTTCCATACTATATAGTCTATTTTAAACTATGAGTTGTGTAGTATCTGCTGTTGTTTGACTAGTGTTTCCATACTATATAGTCTATTTTAAACACATAACAGAACTTGAAGAAATCAAAGCAACAATAAAGTTTCCATACTATATAGTCTATTTTAAACTTCATTAAAATGGCTTGTGAACCGTACTTTATCCCACCCAGTTTCCATACTATATAGTCTATTTTAAACTTGCATCAAAACTTGTTTTGAACAAATTAATATCACTGTTTCCATACTATATAGTCTATTTTAAACTCTTTCCTTCTTGCTCCACGGATTGAAGAGGATGAAATGGTTTCCATACTATATAGTCTATTTTAAACACTAGCATGAGACCAGTCCATACATGCTCAGGTAATGGTTTCCATACTATATAGTCTATTTTAAACTTTCAGGAGTTTCTTTTTTATCCTGTTCATATAATGAAGTTTCCATACTATATAGTCTATTTTAAACATGTACTATTATTTTTTCAATAGCACTAGCCACAGGGTTTCCATACTATATAGTCTATTTTAAACGGAATCCATCACGGCACATACACCCCTGAAGGAGAATGTTTCCATACTATATAGTCTATTTTAAACGCCGGAATTTTTTCCGTATTTTTATTATTTATGAGTTTAGAATGCTCAAAAATAGTAGTTATTTTTGTCTACCTCCAATAGTGTATAAACTAGGGGAGGTGGACCTAGAGTATAAAATTTATTGGATTTTTTTCAATCCCAATTATCTCTCTATTAATATATTTTTCAGGTATATTATATATAATTATTGAATCTTCATCCTCATCAATTAATTCTTTAAGTTTTTGGATTATTGTTTTATATTGTGATTTTGTTATTTCTCCCTCAAAAACGGAGTTTTGAATCCATGTTAGATATGTTTTTAAGAATTTATATACTTTATGTACTCTATGTACATTTATATCATATATTATTAGAATATACATTTTACCACCATGTTTTAAAACTTTCATATGTTTTATCTTCTAACATGTGTTTAATTAATTTATATCCTTCTAATCTTATAAGATATCTGTAGGATACTTTTTTATTTAATGTTGGATGTTTTATTGTGGTTTTCAGTTTGTTATTATATTCTTGAATGAACTTTTCTCGTCCTTTTTTGTTAAGATATACTCCTGCATCATGTGTAAAATGTTTTTCATTAATCATGTTTGTATTTACTAATTTGAATATTGTTCTACTTACTATTAATGGTTTGAATATATCTGCTAGATCACATGCTAGAGAAAATCTTCTTTCACGTGGTTCATGTAGAAAGCTTATTGAGGGATGAAGATAAGTATGGTATATTTCTGAGAGTGTTGTTGTATATAGTAATGAGTTACCAAATGAAATTAAAGAATTCATTTCATTTGTAGGTGGTCTAAATTCTCTTTTTTGTATGGGGAATTTTTTAGTTATTTGATTGAATGATGGATAGTATGTTTGCCATAGTTTTCCTTCAGAGCTCAGTATTTTATTTATATTTCCATCAAGTATTGGTTCTTTTTCTAATTGTTCAATGTAATCATTTAAATTTTTTCCCTTCTTTTTATAGTATTTTAATGTTTTTATCATATTATGTTTCATTCCATTAACCATTTCATGTGCAATGAAACATCGTTTTTGATTATTATCATAAGTTAATGCTTGTTTTACTACAATCATTCCAGAATTCAAATTTATTCTTGGATAAAGTGATCCTGTATAATAACCATATTTATTAAAAAAATTAACTATGATTTTTTCATGTTGTAATAATGTTATTGCACCTGATTTTAATGATACTTTGTCATAGCAATTTATTTCATTGATAGCATGGATTGGTATACTTATATCCATATCTTTATTTTTAAATTTAAGTGTATTTTCTTTTCTATATAGAATTCCCATAGAATTTAGATGTAATGTTTCCTTAATATAATCACCCTCTTAAATCATGCATAATTCATTATATGAACATCTTTTACAATATGGTTTTTGTTCTTCTTGAGGTGGTTTTTCTTGTGTTGCTATTTGTTTGATATTTTGGAGTATTTTCTCAATTTTATCTATAATTTCATCAGTTAGTATTATAGGGATTCGTTTTCTTTCTTTTGGAAAAACAAGCATGCCTTCAGCATCTATCCCTGCTTTTTTCAAAATATATAAATAATAATAAAGTTGATATTTTGCACCTATTGTGAGTTTACTTGATTTTTTCACTTCAAAAACTGTTAATTTATCATTTGTTTGTATGAAATCAAATACTACATTATCTATTCTTATTTCCTTTTTTTCTCGTTTATAACTAGTTTCATGAATTAATTTTCCGATATCAATATCATCATTATCATAATTCATATTTATTTGATTTAAATAAAGCCATAATTCGCGAGGACAGGTCATATAATATTGTATCATTACACCTGTTATTTCAGAAGTTTTCATCATTTTAATCATCATATTATATATGCAGTTTCTTCATCGTGAAATATGAAACCTGTCTCAATATCATATTTTCTTTCAAGATCTTCCTGTGATATGTAAAACATGTTTTTTTCTAATGGAGTTGTTCCTAATTTTTTACAAGGCACAGATATCATATAATTTCTTAATTGATTTCGTATATTCTTAAATTCACTCCTTCGTTCATAACTATTCATTTTATCTGAACATATTCTTTCATATTTTTGCCATATTTGTGATGCAGTCTCATCTACTTCTATAAATACATCCTGTTTTTCAAAATTATGATCTATTAAGTTAAAGTTTCTCATAATATTAGCAAAATTCATATTTTCTATATCATTGAACACAGAATTATCATTACTTTTTCTGGTTGATAATTCTTCATAATATTTTTTAATAATATTCTTATTAAATTCTTTTTCAGAGATTATGTTCGAGGAATAATCATTAATTAATTCTTCAGTTAATCGAAGTAATGTAGAATCATATATATAATCACAATATTTTTTCCCATTATCATTTGTTAGTTTCACTATGTTAACTATACCTTTATTTTTTTTAGCATTACGATTACATCGTCCTGCAGTTTGAACAATACTATCTATTACTGTAAAATCCCTATATATTATATCAACATCAATATCCACTCCTGCTTCAATTAATTGTGTTGTTATAATTAATTTTCGATTATTTGAGTTTTTTATTTTCTTAATTCTACTAAGTCTATGTTTTGGAATTATATTCGTTGAAAGATAATATAATTCAATACCCTCCTGCAAATATTCATTAATATAATTATATACATCCAGTGAAGATTGTATTGTATTCAATACTATCATAATATCTTTATTTGGATTATCTTCTATAACATTTATAAGTTCTTCATTAAATTCATTTAACATTATAGGTTCTTTTCTGAAAACATAATTTATCCTATTAAAATAATCAAAATATTTTTCTTCATTAATAATAAGAGGTACTATTTCATTTAATTTGAATATTGCTGGTTGTGTAGCAGTCATGAATATAATCCATATATTGAATTCAGCAGATATTTTATTAAAGATTATCCTAATCAATTCCCAATATTTAGCAGGAATTGATTGTATTTCATCAAGAATTATTATGGAATTAGTTATATTATGAAATTTCTTCAAAGATCTATTTTTATTACTAAATAATGTGTAAAATAATTGATAAAATGTGGTTATTATAATTTCAGAATACCAACTTTCTATTAACATTTTTGCATGATCTGGGGATAATTCTCTTATTTCTTCATCATCAGATATTGTATAATTGTATTCAGACATAGAATTATGCTTTAAAAAAATATCAGAAGTATTATAATTTGATTTTAAAAGAACATCTTTTATAACTTGCTCATTTTGATCAATTATACTAAGAAATGGAAGAGAATATATAATCCTTGGAGTAAATCCATAACTATTATTAATCTTTTCACGTAACTTCATTGCAAATGATAAAGCTCCAAGTGTTTTTCCAGAACCAGTAGGTAACGTAATTGAAAATATTTTATTATTCAAATCAACATCATCACATCCACCTATTAACTCTTGATATGCATCTTCTCTTATTTTATTTAAATCATTGAAATTTGTAAATTTATCTTTCTTATACGTATCAACAATATCACTATTAATAGAAGGTCTAGAATATTCATCAGTACCAGAAGCATCCAATTTATCACCATCTATTAAAACAGAAAACAGCAATAACAACATCATGTAATGTTTAGTGTCTTTTTCTTTACTAATATTTCTCAAATCTTTTTTAATTTCTTTTATAACATTCTCAAATGAGTTTATAAATTCATCAATAGATATATTGTAATTTAAATAAAAATC
>NZ_JRWK01000023.1 GCF_001729965.1 Methanosphaera sp. WGK6
TCATTATTATCATGTTGAATACTTTTTGATATATGTATTAGTATTATTATTTGTAAATATCTTGGTATTTGATTATTAGTTTCATATGTTTCTATTAATGTATCTATAATTTTCTTAAATTGATTTATGTCTGTGTAGAATAATTGTTTTCCTGGACATATACTCATAGATGTATTGTTTAGAATCATGTATCTTCTTGAATTTAGTAGTATTGTTGTTATAATTGTTAATGGATTATTATTTATGAATTTGGATGAGTTTACTAGTCTAAATAAGAAGTCTTTTTTAATAAAGAAGTTATCTGGAATTAATCCTATGTACATATAATCATCAACTACATTAATTGTTTGTTTTGTTGTGTATATGTAGTTTAAATAGGTTTTAAAGTAGTTATCATTGTTTGATACTGGAATTCTAATACAATTTATATGATTTTGGGTGAATGTTTCATTAATATTTTCAAATAGATTTTCCTCAAATATTGCTCCATTTTCTATGAAATTAACATATTTTCCTTTTATTAATTCTTCATAGTTGTTAAAGAATTCTGTGTAATTGTATGCAAATATGTTTTCAGGATATTTTTCTTTATAGTCTATGATTGATGTATAGTCAAGTATTTTTTCAATTATGAATACTTCTATGTTTTCTTTGAAGTTTAATGATTGATTAAATATGCTTTTAAGTGTATGTGTTAAATCATTATGTGTATTTTTGTTAAATATTATTATGGAAAATAGTTTTTTATTCGTCATTATATTATATATTTAGTTTTATAAAATATTTAAATGGAAGCTTTTATTTATATAACTCTTATTTTTAAAGGAAAACTAATTTTATTAGTTATTAACATAAATAATTATTAGATTTATTTTTTCGTTTGGACGAAATTGTTTTATGGGAGATTTATTTTAAATGTTTTTATCAGTAGTGGTTTTGATTAATAGTCCTGTTGATGAGTTAAATAAGTGTTTGAATTCATTTTTATCACAGGATTTGAAAGATTTTAATATTATATGTGTTGATTATGATACAACAAGGTATGATTGTATTGATATAGATTTAAAGGAGAAGTTAGATGTTTCTCTTGTTTTGATTGATGATTCTTATGCTACTCATAATTTTTATAAAGTAATTGATTCTATTAATTCTGAGTATGTGTTTATAATGAAGTCATGTGAATATTTAATGGATGATTCATTTATTAGAACTATTTATGCAAATAGAACATCAAGTATTATTAAGTTAAGTGCAGATGATAATTCTAAGGATATGCTTGATTTATCAGATGATTTAGTTATTAAGAGGAATTTATTTGATTTACATCAAGATACTTTAACTTATATTGATATTATTAAATTACTTACTAGTATTGATTCAGTGTGTAGTATTCAAGTCACATATAATCATGAACATAATGCTTTTTTTAGAATGCATACTTTTTATGATTTTCTAAGACATTTGGATCTTTTGAAGAGAAGTAGTGTTATGTGTGATGATAGACTACTTAGAACTTTATTAAATCTTCTTGTAATTAATATTGAAAATATACATGTGTCATCTAAAAAAGAATTAATTCAACTAGGTATACATATAGAACAAATTAGTGATGCATATAATCAAAGAAGTAATTATGAATTGATTAATAAATATATGACAATTATATTTAACAAAGTACGACATAAGTATATTGAAACTAATTTAGTGAATATATCAGTTATAATACCAGTATATAATGTAGCAGAATATATTAGTGAATGTCTTGAAAGTATCTATAATCAGACCTTCAAGAATTTTGAAGTAATATGTGTTGATGATGCATCTACTGATAACTCCATGAAAATTCTTAAAAAATATAAGCATAAACATGAAAATATGTATATTTTAAAAAATAGTAGTAATAGTGGAGTTTCTATTGCTAGAAACAAGGCAATGAAATATGCTACAGGTAAATACATATTATTTGTAGATCCCGATGATCTAGTATATAATAAACAAGCATTTGAAAACTTATATAAAATATCTGAAAATAATAATTTAGATATGCTTCTGTTTAAAAGCTATGAATATGATGATATAACCAAACAACAAAGTACAAGTAAATATAATGATATTCAAATACTTGATGAATTCACAAATACTATTTTTAAGTATGATGATATTAGTGAACATGACTTTTTTGGTATTAATGTAACAGTTTGGAGTAAAATATATAATCGTGAATTTCTTGAAGATATAAATGCATCATTCATACCAGGTATTATTCATCAGGATAATGGATTTTTCTATCATGTATTTATTAAAGCAAGACGTGTATCATTTATTGATGCATATTATTATAATTACAGAGTAAATAGGCGAAATTCTGCAATGTATAATCTTAAAACAGGAGATAAACCACAAGTTAATAATCATGCAACAGATATTCTTGTTTTATGTGATAATATGTTAAATACGTTTATAACAGGAAATGTGTATGATAAGTATAAGAAGTATCTTCTAATTAGAATTACTAATTATGCAAAAAATAGGTATTATAGTACTAGTAAATATGATAGGCCAAGGTTTTATTCTATGATGAAAGAATTATTTAATAAAATGATAACACAATACAAGGTTTATGATGATTTAAGTTTAGTTTCTGAGGAGAATAAGAAATTCTTTGATGATGTTATTAATGATACATTAAACTAGGTTTTTATGTTAAGCAACATTTAAAAAAAAATAGGAGAAGATAAAAGGATTTTATGATATTTAATTATTTCATGAATCTAGTTATCATCCTGTCTTAGTTTTCCATAATAGTATCTTGCTGTTGCTCCACTATCTATAAGAAAATCAGAAACTGTGATAAATGATTCTTTTTCCTGATTGATTGGATATTGTTGCTTCTAGTTCTCCTTCTTTTATTATTTTTCCTACTTCTTCTAGTAGTACTGCTGTTCTATAGAGATCTACTTCTAGATTTTCTAGAGGATATATCTTATTCCCTATATTTTTATGTCAAATTCTACATTGTTTCTTATTTGACTTATATTTTCTGTATGTTCTATTTTTTTTATCCATGATAAGTATTTTCTTTCCATATACTATTTTTCTTGTTATTATTATGTCTATTTTCTAATTATTATTTATTTAATTTAATAGAAACGTGTAATTTAACAAAAACATGAATATTCTAAATTTAAAAAGAAATTTGTTAAAAAAAAAGTATTGTGATGAAAGTTTAATTATCTTGACTTTCATTATATATTAATCCATACATGTATGCATTGAACATTACAATAAATGGTTTTATTAGTAATACTAGTATTAAATCTCCTATTAATGGAATTATGCTAATTAATGATCCTATAAAGAAGATTAGTTCTGATATTATACTACTTATAATTATTAGTGTTATGTATTTTGTCCATCCTATATGTGTTATATTATTAGTTACTTGTTTTATGTTAAGAGCACTGCGTAGACTACCTGTTTTTGCAAGTATTGCTCCTGCCATTATTTCATATAATATTGCTATAAAAGCAAGTATTATTCCAATTAATACTATTATTCCAAGGTGTATGTATTGATTAGTTGTAAGTACTGTTTGTGTAAGTGGTACTGTTAGTGATATTATGTTAAATAGTCCACTAAGATATGCTATTATATATACTGCTAGTAGTGGTATTAGTGTATAGATTATAAATAGTATCATGTATTTTATTCCATCAGTTATTATTCTAGTTATGTTAAAGCTTGGTAATTTTTCCACATGATTTATTGCTTTTCTTGTTATATCTAAACTTATTGCTCCTATAATAATATAGACTAATATTTCAATTATACAAAGTATTGTAAGTACTATTTCCTCTTGTGGTGTGTATACTAATTCACCAATAATGTATAGTACTAGAAACATTACAGGTAATACGTAGTGAAAACTTCTAAATGGTACTTGTAATGCTTTTGTAATAATTTCCTTCATATTCATCATTTTCGCCTCCATTTTTGTACTTTGTCATAGTGAATTTAAAACTCATATTATATAAAGTAATCGTGGAAAAGAACACTAAAAAGTAGTAAATAATGTGATAAAATAAGATATTAATACTTAAAAATAGGGCTTCTATTTAGAAAAAATTGATTAAAAATCATTTAATTAAAGTTTTAGTAAAATATAGTTTAAAAGAAAATAAAAGAAAATAAAAAAATTTTAGAAATTATTCTTTGCTTTCACGATAAATTAATCCATAAGCATGATTTGTAACTAATAGTACGTATGAATTAATAATTAATGCAGCAATTAATGACCCAATAGTAGGTATTCTTGCAAGTATACCTCCAATAATAGCAATAATTGATGTGACAAGACCTATAAGTATTGCAAATCCAATATATTTTAGCCATCCAATATTACTAATCTTATTAATCACATCATTAATATTTAAAGCAGCTTTAATACTACCAGTTTCTGCAAGAATTCCTTCACCAATTAATGTAAATAGACCAAATATTACAAATACTATGAATGCTACAATACAAGTTATAATCATACCTATTGCAAAATCTGAAACTAATGCCTCAGGAACTGTTGGTGCAGTAGCTGATCCATACTCCATGACTAATTCATATAATGTATTTAAAAATCCTGAAGCAAATGCTACTATTAATGTAATTATTGTTGGAATAATCATATAGATTATAAGTAGGATTAATGTTTTTATTCCATCCACAATATTCTTGGAAAAGTCTATTTGTGGAATTTCTGTTGATTTATTAATTGCTCCACGTATTACATCTAGTGCTATACCATATAACATTATTTCAATAATTAAACTGATTATTGAAAGAATAACTGCAAATATAGAGTTAGATGATAAACCAATACTTATAATTGCATTTATTAAGCTTAGTAATCCAATTATTAGCCATCCTTTATAATCATTAAATGGAAATGTTATGGATTCTTTTATTATATCAGTTATGTCCATTAATTTAACCTCCTTTTATTTTAATTACAATATAATTTATCATTAATAATATATCTAATTTTGTTCATAAAAAAATCATAGAACACTATTTTTCTATGAAAATTGAATTATAAAAGAAAAGATAAACTAAATAAAATTGTTAAATACATATTTCAATAGATTTTTTAATAATTAAATAAAAAATAAGTAAGTTAAGATAATTTAATAGTATATAAAAGAGTCATTTAAAAAAAATACAACTCTTTTTACTAGTATTCATCCATATATATTAATCCATAAGCATATGCATCAACCATGACACTATAAGCTACTACAATAGTTGAAAGATATGTGCCAATATAAGGAATAGCTGATATAATTGATGCAATAATACCCATAAGAATAAGTACTATACATATAAGTACTGCAAAACCAACATATTTAACTACACCAATACTTCTAATCTTATTAAGTACTGCTATAACATTTAGAGCAGCAGTTATACTACCAGTATCTGCAAGTCTTGCTCTTGCAATAGATTCAAGTAATTTAAATACAATACCTAAAATAACAGCAAAAATCATTGTAATAGTAATTGATGTGAAAGCTGCACTAAGTGTTGGTTGTGAAACAGAAGTTAATCCCATATACACTACACTATTATTAACTACACTACTACTTTCTACTACAAGATTTGAAACTGCAGTAGGAAGTCCACTAATACTAGCAATTACCACTAATAGAAGTATTGGAATAATAGCATAAATTACTGAAATAATACAACTTTTAATACCATCACTAATATTCTGACCTAGATCTAAACTAAAATTTGGATTACTATTATGAATTGAATTATGCATAATACTAATATTTAATCCTATGACAAGTAAACTGACAATTGCAGATACAATATATGCAATAACTGCTAGTATACTGCCCGTTGATATTATCTGAGTCATAATTACATCAATTACTAGTAATGCAGTAATTACAATCCATCCTACAGGCATAGTTGTAGGATATACTACTGATTCTTTAATAATATCTTGAATATCCATAATTTCTACACACCTCCATTTTATTAGTTTATAAGACAATAAACATCTTTATCAATTAGCATATATAAAATTTCACTAAAACTAAGAAAAAATGAAAAAAGTAGTGAAGAATAATAAATAAAAATAATAATCATGATTGAAGAGTCAATATATAATAATTATAAAATAGATTTCAGTGAAAATCATCCAATAACTGGTGAATCATACTACTTTATATTTAACAAAAACAGGGAATTATATCTTAATGATGATGAAAGCATACCCTGTGCTGATGAAACATTTCTTGAAAAATTTGATAAAAACTTCATATTATACATTGGAACATATAATGATAAGCCATGCTACACAGTGAATGTGAAAACAGATACCTCATTTACACAACTAAAAACAGTGTATGATAAAAACTGGAAAATATACCAGATGGCTACAAGAGCTGTTCTTATAAATGACTGGTATAAATCACACCAGTACTGTGGACAATGTGGAACAAAAACTGTTATTGATAAAAAAGATATGATGATGCTATGTCCTAATTGTGGACAAATGCATTATTCAAGAATTGCACCAGCAATAATAGTTGCAATAAATAATAATGGAAAATTACTCATGGCAAAGCATAGTTACCATGAAAAAATAAACTATGCACTTATTGCAGGATTTGTAGAAGCTGGAGAAACAATTGAAGAAGCAGTTCATCGTGAAGTAACAGAGGAAGTAGGTATAAAAGTAAAAAATGTACAATATGTGAAAAGTCAATCATGGCCATTTCCTAATTCACTCATGCTAGGATTTACAGCAGATTATGATGGTGGAGAAATTAAGGTTGATGGTGATGAAATATTAAAAGCAAAATGGTTTGATAAAGAAGATATAGAAGTGCCTCAATCTGATATGAGTATTTCCTCATGGCTTATAAATAACTATCTTAAAACACATTAATTTAATATATTATTTAATACTTTTCTTGATTTTAGAACTTTATTATATGAATTTAGTTCTAGAATTCCATTTTCAACTTTTTTTAGTAAATTTAAGTCAAGATTTCCATCACCCAGTGCTAGGTGACTGTCATTTTTACCATTATTATCATGTAAATGATAGTATTCAATATTTTTAAGTTTAAAAAATTCTCTACAATCTGGAGATGTATTTGCATGTCCTGTGTCAATAGTTATGTAGCAGTCCGTGTTTTTCTGGATGTATTCTAGTTCTTCAAGTCTACTTCCAATAAATCTAAATCTATTTGGCATATTTTCAATTGCAAGTTTTGTTTTAATAGAATTATTATTCATGTATTCTTGACATGTTTTAATTGATTCGATTGTATGTTCTATGATATATTTTCTTATTCTATCATCGTTTCTTCCAATTATCCCAGGATGTATTGTTAGAGTATTTACTCCTATTTTTTCTGCAAGTTTTAATGCTTGACATGTTTGTCTTATAGATTCCTGTCTTATACCCTTATTTACACTTGCAAGATTTAAATCTATAGATGGTGCATGCATGTATAATGTAAGATCTTTAAAATCTATATCATCTAACTTCCTATTTTCTAAGAGTTTATCTGGATGTGATTGTCCTTCAGCTAGTATTTCTATTGAATTAAAATTATCCTTTATAGCTGTGTTAATTATTTCATTCCATGGTTTCATAAATTGGGATAATGTTGAAAATCCTAGTTTCATAATTAAAACTATTTATATTAATCTTTTTAATAATTTATCATAAATTTGAAATAATAAAAATAGTGTTATCTATATGTACATGAATTACTACTAAAAACTATTCAGTATGGAAGCATTCATAAATTACAACAAAAGATATGTGTAAACAAATAATTATACTAATAAGTTATCTAATAAATAATGATATTTTAAAGAAAATACTATTACATTAATTAGTACCTACTCATAACATGATTACATATTTTCAACAAGACTACAAAAAATGCTTATTTAGTAAAGTAACATATGAATAATTTATTAGTAACAATTTTAGTTTAAAATTACTAAAATTTTTATATTCCTTAAAGTCATATTCAAGAAATTTTTATTACATTCAAAATATAGTTTTAAAATGTTATTTTTAAAAATAAT
>NZ_JRWK01000024.1 GCF_001729965.1 Methanosphaera sp. WGK6
CAGATAAACTTATTTTAGAAAATTAATTAAACAAAGATATTTAAAAAGAAGTTATTAATATACAATATCATAAAATTAAGTTAAATTTTCAAAAAAAAATATTATTTAAAAAAAAATGAAATGATGATACTAATTAAATAATTAGTCTACTAAACCTTCAGTAGTTACTTTAAACACAGTTTCACCCTCAGGTAAATGAGGACTATCTACAAGACGTGCAATTCTTTTTCCAGATAATCCTTTTTTAAGAAGTATTCTGTATGTTGATGCATGACCAAGTACGTGTCCCCCTACTGCTTTAGTAGGTGTTCCAAAGAATGCATCAGGTTTAGATTGCACTTGATTTGTAATTAAAACTGCAACATTATATGTATTTGCTATGGTTTGTAAAGTATGTAAATGTTGATTTAATTTTTGTTGACGAGTTGCAAGTGATTCACGACCCACATATTCTGCTCTAAAATGAGCCATTAATGAATCTATAACTATAAGTTTAACTGGAACTCCACTTTGAATAAGTTCATTAACTTTATCTGCCATTAATATTTGATGACTACTATTAAATGCTCTTGCTACATGAACTCTTCTTAACACATCATTAACATCTAACCCAAAACCAGATGCTATTTGAGTTACCCTTTCTGGTCTAAATGTGTTTTCTGTATCTATAAATACAACATCACCATCAAGTCCACCTTCTTCTATAGGTAATTGTGTTGTCACTGAAAGTTCATGAGATATTTGGCTTTTTCCAGATCCAAATTCACCATATACTTCTGTGATAGATTGTGTTTCAATTCCACCACCAATTAATTCATCTAATCCTTTACTTCCAGTTGTGATTCTTCCAACATCTTCTCTTCTTTCCATTACTTCAAATGCAGTTTCAAAGTCTATTTTTTCAGCTTGTCTTGCTGCTTCAATAACTTTTGCTGCTACACCTTCACCAATTTCAACTTTTACACTTAACTCTTTTGCTGTTGCTGTTGCAAGACGCATCATATCTCCAAATCCAGCATCTCTAAGTTTTTGTGCTGTTTTTTCACCTACACTAGGTAAATCTTCTAATTCCATTTTCTTTTCTTCTTTTTCTTCCATATCTGCCATGTTATCACCATTATTTCATTAGCTTATACAACTATTATTAGTTTTCTTACATTTAATCGGATATCTTCATCGTATTCATTATAGTTTGAATCTGCAACAATTGTTACTTCATGACCAATTAAATCCTCCATTTTTCCAGACATTGATGATTCATCACCAGTTTGACTGAATATACTTACTACTTCATCAGTTGTAGCTCCAATTAATTCTTCTGCTTCTTTTCTAAAGAATGTTGCTTGGATAGTGCCTGTTTCATCTTGTAATGTTGTTGCTATTATCATAAGATAGTTTGGATCTTCTATTTTTTCTCCACAGAGATCACACACATAACCTTCTTCATCTTGAATTATACGTTTATTACAGTTCGGACACATTGCATATATTATTTTTTCTCCATTAATTTCCTCAATGATTCCTTTAACTTTAATATGTTTATCATCCTCTTCAATATCTTCTATTGCTTTTTCAACATAAAGTTTTGTTTCTATTTCATGTATTGAAGGCATGATTTCTGCTTCTTCTGTTCTTGCTTGTCTAATAGTACTATTATTACCAATAGATAAACGAAGAGCAGTACCTTGTAAGTTTATTGTTGGATTTTCTATAATTATTGCTGATCCTTCTTGGAATTTTATTTCTGTATCTTTATCCCATAATGATACTTGGATTTCTCCTGTTTCATCAGCAACATTTATTGCTCTTACTCTTCCATCTCTTCCATCAGTTCGAGTAAATGTATTTACATCATTAATACTTGTGATTCTTACTCTTAGTTTTGTATTTTGTTCTCCGTCCTCTAATTGACTTATTGTTCTATCATTATATCTATCTCGTTCAAGTGCTTCATATGATGGAAGATTTATTATTTCTTCATCAGATGGTATTGTAATTCTTGATGAACGACCTACGCTTAAATCCATCCTTCCTTGACCTAAACGTGTTTGTGCATTTTCTATTTTTATTGCATCACCTAAACTCTGACTAATATCTACTTTATCGTCCCATAATGAGACATTTATTGAACCTGTTTCATCGGATAAAGTCATAGATCTTACTTGTCCTTCAGTTCCATCTACTCTTTGGAAGGCTCTTATATCTCCTATTGATAATATTCTTCCTACAATGTCGATTTCTTGTCCTTCATCTATTTCGATATTGGATGCTTCACTTATTTTAGTTAGTTTAAATTTTTCTATTTGTGAAAGTTTTTCTCGAAGTTCATTATCTATTTCAGGATTCATTACTATTGAAGCATTCCAACCCGTGTTTAATCTGTAACCATTTCCAGCATATTCATCAAATTCAATATTTCCTCCTTCTATTTTTATAATATCATTCTTATTCATAGTGATTTCTGTTTCTTTGTTCCATAATGTTACTCGTATTGCTCCAGTATCATCAGTTACTTCTATACTTTTTACTTGTCCTTCAGTACCATCATTTTTACTGAATGTTATGGTGTCATATATTTTTGTTACTATTCCAATTATTGTAACATTTTCTTCTTCATCAGCATCTCCTATTTTTAGAATTGTTTCTTCAAAGTCGGGTACATCATAGTCGCCTTTTACTATTCTTCCATTCCAACTATTAGATAGAGACATTTGATCATATCTTGACTGAGCTCGAGCATTTATAATTTTTATTGTATCATGTTCTTTGAGTTCTAATGTTTCTACAAGTGTTGTGTCATTATTCCATAGGGTAAATTCCATATTACCTGTTTTATCCATTATATCAATTGTTATTATTTTTAATGTTCTATCATCTTTTTGTATTTCTCTAAGTGTGGATATTTTCTTAATTCTTACAATTATATTATATTCACCATCTTCTATTATTTCTCCAAGAGGTGTAATTATTTCCTCATATTTTGGAAGAGATAAATCTACTTCTTCAGGCATTACTTGTATGGATGAATTATTTCTCATTTGTACTTCAAGATCACCAGTATAACCTGTTTTTACTTCTAAATTATTTATTTTGACAATATCTCCTTCATTAATCCTATTCATATATTTCATATTGTCTGTCCACATAACCACTCTTATTTTTCCAGTACTGTCTTCTACTGTAAGATTAGCTACTTTTCCTTCACGTCCTTTTTTGGTAGTGAATGTTTTTATATTGGATATTGCCAGCAATCTTCCTTGTATGCTTATATTACCATTTCCATCCACAAGAGATGATATTTTTTGCACTTGATTAGTATGAGTTTGTTGTATATTTTGACGTCCTGCATGTTTTTCTACTGCCATATTCACAATTTGTTCTTCTGTGATAAATGGTGCGTCACTGTTTTCTTCTTTAATTTCTTCAATATCATTTAAAAAGTCTTTATATTCAACTTTTTCCTTAACTTCTTGATATCTATCTTTATAATATTCTTCTAATTCTTTTTCAGAAGGCATTTTTTTAGTTCTCCTATTTTTATCAGTAGAGTTTAAAATATTTATATGTAGTTAATAATTATTAATAAGAAAAATTATTCTAGTATAAAAAGTTAAAAAAATTATATAATATTATTATTTGTACTTACTTAGATTTTTGTATATAATATATAAAGGTTTTTAGGGTAATATTTGAAAAGTACTATAAATTAACTATTTTTCAGCATATATTTTAATTATTTAGTTATAGATTTATTTTATACAAGAATTTTATATAAAAATGTTTAATATTAACTATTTTTTATTGAAAATTATATGATAATATTAATTAGTTAATAAGTAATACTTATACTTTTTTAAAAATAAGATAACAATAAAAATAATAACTTAAGATTACCAAAAATATATATAAAGTGAACTTATATTTTCAAGATTTCAAAAATAATTATATAACACTATCACTTTAAAGATAAAAAAAATTCATGTTATTATTTAGGGAGGTAACAAATAATATGTCAATGACAATGTCTGAAAAAATATTAGCAAGAGCTTCAAACAATAAAAAAGTAGAAGCTGGAGAAATAGTCATGGCAGATATCGATACTGCTATGGTACATGACCTTACAGGTCCTCTAACACTACAAGCATTAGATCAGATAAATACTGATAAAGTATGGGATCCTGAAAAAATAGTTATCCCATTTGACCACCAGGTACCTGCAGATACATTAGATGCTGCAGCAAACCATCAAATGCTAAGAAAATTCGTGAAAGAACAAGGAATTGAAAATTTTTATGATGTATACGAAGGAGTATGTCATCAAGTACTACCTGAAAAAGGACATGTACTACCAGGAACAGTAGTTGTAGGAAGTGACTCACATACCTGTACCCATGGAGCATTAGGTGCATTTTCAACAGGAATTGGTTCAACAGACATGGCAATGGTATTTGCAACAGGACAACTTTGGTTTAAAATACCAGAAACACTGCAATTCCAAATCAATGGAGAATTAAAAGAAAACGTAACTAGTAAAGATGTAATCTTAAATATCATAGGACAAATAGGACAAGATGGTGCAAGATACAAGGCATGTGAATATGCAGGAGAAACTGTAGAAAAAATGGATATGTCCGACCGTATGGTACTAAGTAACATGGCAATAGAATGTGGTGGAAAAACAGGACTTATAGCAGCAGATAGAGTAACACAAAATTATCTTAATGGAAGAACAAATAAAGTATACACACCAGTTACAACAGACCCTGATGCACCAAGTCTTGAAGTAATGGATATTGATGTGTCAGACCTTGAACCTCAAGTAGCATGTCCTAACTATGTAGATAATGTGAAACCTGCTAGTGAAGTAGAAGATGTTGAAGTTGACCAAGTATTCATTGGATCATGTACAAATGGAAGACTCAAAGACTTACAACAAGCTGCAAAAGTACTGAAAGGTAAAAAAATTAAAAAAGGAGTAAGAACTCTTGTAATACCAGCATCCAGAACTATATATAAACAAGCATTAGATCAAGGCCTAATGGACATATTTATAGATGCAGGAGCTCTAATTTGTAATCCATGTTGTGGACCATGCCTCGGTGGACATGTAGGACTTATTGGTGATGGAGAAGTAAGCTTATCTACATCAAACAGAAACTTCAAAGGAAGACAAGGTAGTCCAGAAGGAAAAGTATACCTTAGTTCACCAATAGTAGCAGCAGAAAGTGCAATAACTGGACATATAACAGCACCAGAAAAAAACTAATTTCATAAAGGAGACGATAAAATGGAAAAAATTATTGAAGGAAGAGTTTTAAAACTAGGTGACGATATAGATACAGACAGCATATTACCTGGAAGATACCTAACATTAAGTGAACCAGAAGACCTTGGAAAACACGTAATGGAAGGATATGATTTAAACTACAAAGATAAAATCCAAGAAGGTGATGTTATTGTAGCAGGATCCAATTTTGGATGTGGATCATCACGTGAACATGCACCAATAGCACTTAAAGCAGCAGGAATACAAGCAGTTGTTGCAAAATCATTTGCACGTATATTCTATAGAAATGCTACAAATATAGGTTTAGCATTAGTAGAAGCCCCAGAAGGTCCTGATGAGATTAATGAAGAAGATATTGTAGAATTAAATCTTGAAGAAGGAACACTAAAAAATGAAACTCAAGATAAAGAATATACAACTACAAAACTTCCAGAATTCATGTTTGAAATTCTTGAAAATGATGGACTAATAAACTACTTAAATAAAACAAGATTTGAATAAAGAAGGAACAAATATGTACAATATAGCAGTTATTCCAGGAGATGGAATAGGACAAGAAGTAGTAGAAGCAACAATAACCGTATTAGACAAACTACCAATTGACTTCAATTACACATATGCTCAAGCAGGAGACAAATGTAATGAAGAACAAGGTGTACCTCTTCCAGAAGAAACTATAAAAATAGCAAAAGATGCAGATGCAGTACTATTTGGAGCAGCAGGAGAAACAGCAGCTGATGTAATTGTAAGACTCCGAAGAGAATTAAATACATTTGTAAATCTCAGACCAGTAAAATCCATGCAACCAGAAAAATATGGAAATATTGATTTCATGATTGTACGTGAAAATACAGAAGATTTATACATAGGTGATGAAGAAGAAACACCAGAAGGAGCAATTGCACGTAAAAAAATAACAAAAGCAGCATCTGAAAAAATATCAGAATATGCATTTAAATATGCAAAAGACACAGGACGTAACAAAGTAACAGCAGTACACAAAGCAAATGTACTTAAATTATCTGATGGTTTATTCAAGAAAACATTCTATGAAGTAGCAGAAAAATACCCTGATATTGAAACAAATGATTTCTATGTTGATGCAACAGCAATGTATCTTATAACCAACCCATTAGACTTTGAAGTTATTGTAACCACGAACCTTTATGGAGATATTTTATCAGATGAAGGTGCAGGACTTGTGGGTGGACTGGGAATGATACCTTCTGCAAATATTGGAGATGAAAATGGATTATTTGAACCAGTACATGGTTCAGCTCCAGATATTGCAGGTCAAGGAATAGCAGACCCTGTAGCAACAATATTATCTGCATGTATGATGCTGGACTATCTTGGTGAATCATCATATGCACGTAAGATAGAAGAAATAATAATAGAAGTTATTCAGGAAGGAACTAATGTAACACCAGATCTTGGAGGAACTGCATCCACACAAGAAATGGCTGAATACATTGCAAGTAAATT
>NZ_JRWK01000025.1 GCF_001729965.1 Methanosphaera sp. WGK6
AATTTTTGTAAATAAATTATGATGGGTATTCCATATATTAAATATTACAAAGAAGCTAACTGCATATATGAAGAATTCTTGTTTTAGTTCAAAGAGTGCTGCAAATGTTGGTGCAGAGGGTACATTTAATTCTAGTATAATTAATGTGATAATAATTGCAAGAATAGCATCAATTAGGGCTTCAAATCGTTCAGTTTCCATTTATAATTTCTCCTATTTTTCTATAATATTTATCCTGAATATTCCATGTTATTATTGTGATAAAACATGCTATCATCATAAATTCTGGTGTTACTAGTATTCCTAGTATAAATCCTATTATAAACACTGTATAATTAATTAAAGTTCTTGGTGTAACTCTAAACTGTTCTAATTCATCATTATATTTATCATGTTTTCGTACTCTATTTGCTGCAACAAGATATGATATATTTATTATAATAAATAATGTTTCATAGGATATTTCTGGTGCAAGGTATTGTGGATAATGTGCAACCCATACTGTAATATAGGGAATCCATGTTATGAAAAATGTTAAAATCATATATACTGCAATTACTAAATTATCAATATTTTTAACTTTACTAAACATCTTTCTATGATTATTCCAAATACTAGCAATCACAATAAAACTAATAATATATGTGAAATACATTAATTTTAATTCCCAAATACCTTCTAATGTTAAAGTTTCAGGTTGGGGAATTTTAAGAATCATAACGGTCATAATAATTGCAAATATTGCATCTATAAATGTTTCAAATCGTCATGAATCCAGGTTAAACACCTCTTATTTCTTATTATCTAGTTAATATTTTTGTTGTTAATTTTAATTAAAATTTATTCAGATAATTATAGTAAAGATATATAATATTAAAAAAAGAATATAACATAAATACTTTAAAAAATTTTTTTAGGTGAATGATATAATGGGTTTTTATCCTAGTAAAGACTTAGTTAATGCATGGTTTGACACAGCAGATGTATTAATAGCCATTCATAATAATTTCTGTAATGTTATAGATAATCAGTTAGTTCAAATAGTTGAATCACTATCAAATATGGATGGCTCTGATAATATGTCTGAATCTGCTATGGAAATACAATCTTCTGTAAGTCTTTTATCGGACTACGTAGAACGAATACAAGAATATGCATCTGATATTAAATTCAATAATGAATACATACGTGATGATGTTTCAAATATAAAAAATGATGTGGGTAGTATATATGAAGACATACCAGAAATTGCTAGTAATGTAGATGGTATCGGAGAAAAGATATTTGAAATTGGAACTAATGTTGAATTAATAACACAAAATTATTCCATAATTGAGGATATATTCAATAAATTAGAACATATAGATGATACACTAAAGGAATTTAACTTAAATAGGGATGATAATAGTGATTTACAGGAAATATTATCACAACTAGAATTTCTCAATGAACAACTACCTCACCTTACACTATCATTAAAAACAGATAAACCAATAGAAGTATCATCACCAGTTGATGATTTAGTTACTGAAACTGCTGAAAAAAAGGAAGTAGTAACATATAATGATGAATTTGATACAATACATTCTATACTACTTGAAATATCCTCACAATTAAATATGTTAGGCGATAAACTCAGTAGTTCTCCACAAATGAATGATATACTTAAATCTGACATATCACTACGTTTAGGTGAAAAACTTGAAGTTAATCCAGAAACAGGTGACGTGCTAGAACATAAACCAGCTGAAATAACTATGGATACATTTAAGGATTATAATAATGAATTTGATGAAATAGCATCCACACTAAATAATATGTCAATTAGTATTGAAATGCATGGTGATAACTTTAAAACACAATTACATCAAATTATTGACTTAAATAAAAGTATAAATGAACACAACAAGGAATTAAACAGACAAATAATTAATGTCATTGAAACAAATGAAGATCTGAATAAAAAAATGGATGTTCTCATAGATAATCAGAATAAATTAATTGAATTACTCATTGAAGAAAAAAAGGGAAAATGATTTATTAGAAGTTTTATTTAAATATTCTCTTCTAAAACTTCATATAATTCAGTGGTAGTTTTATTCCATGTGTATTTTTGTACAGTGTTCAATCCATTTTTTCTTATTTTTTCATATAATTCTGGATTTTCCTCAAGTATTTTAACTTGTCTTGCAAGAAGTTCTGGTTCTGGTTTTGTTATCATAGCATCATATTTGTTGGTTATAACTTCTGTAAAACCACCCGTATTTGTTGTAATAATAGGAGTTCCACTAGCGAGGGATTCAAGAACTTGACTTTATTTACTTTTTTTTTCATATACTTTTTATCGATATATCAAATTGGTAGATACTATTAATGTAATTACAAGGATACTATTGGATTATTTTCAAAGTAAATATCTCTCTTTTTAAGTGTTAAAAAGAAAAAATAAATATTAATTTTTTTTATTCATTATTTCTAAAACGTTTAATAAACCATTCTTTTTCAAAAATACTTTTAATTACTTTAGATAATATTTGTATTGAAATATATTGTCTTTTCATGATTAAATAATGAATTATCTGCCAATAATATGTTAAAGAGTAATTATAGTCATATCTTGAAATTACTTGACTAACTTCATCTATCATTATCTTTTTTGTACTATAATCTTCAGTAGATCTAATAACAACAGTCATAAGAACTAGAATATATAATTTAAGTTGGCTTTGAATAAATGTCTTATTTATATTATATTGTTCATATGAATCTATAATGTAGGTATATGAGTTAATTAAATCTTCTAAATGATTCTTAGTAAATGAAACAGACTCTGAACTAGTATTATCTGCTGTATATATAACACTATAATAATTATTTAATAGTATTATATCTTTTTTAGTACAACATATACATTTTGATAAGAATACACTATCTTCACCAAGATTAGATGGAAATTGAATATTATTTGATAGGAGAAAGGTTCTATCATAAATTCTGTCCAAAAAAATTTAGTCATATATCTAAGCTTATCATCAGTATTATTTGTAATTATACATTCATTGCATCTTGTGTCAAACTTGGTTGTATCATTATTCATGTAAATCATATAATTTGACATCATAAAATCAATATTATGGGTGTTTATAGTATTATAGGCAGTTTCAACAAAATCAGGACGATATTTATCATCTTGATCAAGAAACATTATATAATCTGAGGTTGCCTGTTTTATTGCCTGATTACGAGCATTTCCAACACCTTTATTTTCATCTAATAGTATTAGTTTAATGTTAGAGTATTGTTTTTGTAAATCTTGTATTATTTTTCGTGTATTATCTGATGAAGCATCATCTGTCATTATAATTTCCATGTCTGATAGGGGTAATGTTTGATTTAGTATGGATTTGAACATATTGTTAAATAGGTTATTTTTATTACCGTTTCGTGATTCAATATTGTAACATGGAATAATTATGCTGACTTTGTATTTATTTCTTTTTTCTAGGTTATGTTTGTGTTTAATTTTTTTTTCGCGGGGTGTTTCTTTGAACAAATTCATATATATATATATATCGATATATTTAAAATTGAGTCTATCTAAAATACCAAAAATAAGTAATTACATGTATATGTATTTGTTAATATTTGAATATATTTTAAAATATATATTTCTTCAAATAGGAACATCTTCTAAAAGAGAAAATAAGAAGAAAAAAATTATAACATACTGCTTTTTTTTAATTATTCCTTATTTCTAAAATGTTTAATAAACCATTTCTGTTCAAAAATACTTTTAATTAATTTAGATACAATATATAGTAGGATGTATTGTTTGTTTAGAATTAATGAATGAATTATCCTCCAATAAAATGTTAACTGGTAATTATAATCATACATAGAAATTACTTGACTAACTTGATTAACCATTATTTTCTGAGTATTATAATCCTCAGTAGATCTAATAACAACAGTCATAAGAACTAAAATATATAATTTAAGTTGACTTTGAATAAAAACCTTATTTAAGTCATATTCTTGATAAGAATCAATTATATGTGTATATGCATTAATTAAATCTTCTAGTTGACTTTTAGTGAATGTATGTGTTATGGATTTACCATTATCTGCTGTATAAATAACACTATAATAATCATTTAATAGTATTATATCTTTCTTAGTACAACATATACATTTTGATAAAAAGAGACTGTCATCACCATGTCCTATTTTTGGAAAAATGATGTTATTTTCTATGAGAAAAGATTTATTATAAATACCTGTCCAGAAGAATTTAGTAGCATATTGCAATTCATCTTTTTTATTATTTGTGATAATCTGTTTATTAAATCCCGTATCAAATTTAGTTAAGGTATTATTCATATAAATTATGTAATTGGATAATAGAAAATCGATATCATATTTTTTAATGGTATTATAAGCTGTTTCAACAAAATCTGGACAATATTTGTCATCTGCATCAAGAAACATTATATAATCTGAGGTTGCCTGTTTTATTGCCTGATTACGAGCATTACTTGCACCATTATTTTCGTCTAATAGTATTAGTTTAATATTAGAATATTGTTTTTCTAGGTTTTGTAGGATTTTTCGTGTGTTATCTGGTGATTTATCATCCACCATAATAATTTCCATATTCATGTTATTAAATGTTTGTTTTATGAGCGATTGGAACATTTCTTGGAATAATGTGTAATTATTTGATTCAATGTTATAACAGGGAATGATAATACTAACTTTATAGTTATTCATGTGCTATCATTCCTGTTAATTTTTTTTGCGTAGTGTTTTTGTATTTAAAACGTAAAATCATATATATATATATATATATATTGATATATTTAAATTAACTGTATGTTCTTGATTTTTTTAATCTAGTTAAAATACTGAAAATAAGTTATTACATGTATATCAATTAATTGATATTTTGGTATATTAAGGGGTTTAATTTTTTTTATCAAAAAAATAGGATAAGTTGGATTTTAATGTAAGTTTTAGACTAGGATTAGTTCTTAGTAAGATCATATTTTTTTTTTGAATGTTTATGTATTGTTCGATTTTATTATTTTTATTCTGTGTTTTTTTTCTTTTTATTGTTGGTGTTGTGTTTTTATTTTTTTCATATTTTACTTCGTAATAGTGTCGTATAACGAACTAAAAAACGTGATTTTAACACTCAAAGTGAACTAAAAGTTCTCCTAAAGTGAACCAAAATCCTCACTCTCAAACACATATCCAAACACCAAAAGTAACATAACATAAGAAATAATATGACAAAAATACTATAAAAAACTATCCATCAAAACCCAACAAAATACAAATAAACAAAAAAACACATAAAACTACCAAAATAATACACAGGAAATAAAAGAATAATAAAAAAAATACAAATAAATATAAAAATAGTACAAAGACATATGTATGTAATAGATTAAATTTAATAAAAAAATAAAAAATGAATAAAATAATTTAAGTATATGTTACATTATCATAATATTCATCAACAGTATAATTTAAAGTATATAATTTATAATCATTTGCAAATTCATAAGTTAAATATTTTATATGAATTGCTTGATTAGTAGTATCATTAGTATCTAAATCAAAACTACGTGTCATCCAGTATTCTGTATTTCCTTGATAATTATCTTTATACAAAACTCCATCATCATACTCGCCAATCAGTTGTCCTTGACTATCATATGCATATATAGATACTCTTGAATTAGGCATATCTTCAGGTATACTAAAAGTAGTATTTAACAGACAATCTGAACCAACAGTAGTAATATTCACAGATTGAACACCAGTACTTGGAGAACTTCCTAAAACTAATATAACTACTATTATTAATACTACAACTAAACCTAGAATAGTTTTTATATCTTTTCTCATTTTTTTCACAATTTTTAAATGTTTAAGTATATATTATACTATTTATTAATATATCTATTTATTATTTTTGCATTGTTTAGTAAATGTCTATTTCTAGTAGTATGCCACCTTATGATAGATATAGTATATGAAAATACATTTACCTAAAAATTGTAATATACACTGGAAATCTTACCATTGTTTTTATAACAAATGTAACTTTCTCCGAAGGTATGGGGTATGTAAAAAAGGTCCGTACGGTCGTACGGTCGTAATTCAATAAAAATTGAATAACATCGATTATACCATACCCTAATACTTATAAATGTAATATTAATTTAATATTAATATAATAATTACATGAACATAAGGCACATAATTTTTCATAATATATAAGTCTAACGGTCGTACGACCGTACGGTCGTAATTTGAACCACATATACCTTTTTAGAAAAATACACTAGAAATAAAACATATGGTAGAATTTCAAATGTATATTGGGAGATAAATATGAAAAAGAAAAATGTAAAACTAACAATAGATCCAAACATACTATTGTTATACAGACAACTAACAAGTAACATGTCACAAGATATAGAAAACTACATGAAACAAAAAATCAAGAATGAATACAACATTCGAAGAACTAGAGAACAAAAAACAACACAAACTAAATTAGAAAAACTAATGAAAGAAAAATTAGACCTAGCATATAAAAAAT
>NZ_JRWK01000026.1 GCF_001729965.1 Methanosphaera sp. WGK6
CTGTTCAATTTGTTCAAGTGTTACGCTTTTTGTAGCACATACTATACTCAACAAACCAACCACATCAAAATAAATAGAAAACATTGCACAAAAATTATGTGGAAAAATAATAAAAAAGAGGAAAAAAGTAAAAAAAATAGAAAGAATTTTTTTTATAAAATTCTTAATTTAGTTTAGAAATATTTGTATAAATCATTATTAATAAACTCAGTTTTGATATCTTGATGACTTTCAAAGTAATCATCTATCCTTGTTACAACATTATTTGCAGCTTCCATTTCATTTACATAAGATATCTTACTATTTGTATCAGACCTATTTTCATATATCTTCTCTAAACTATTTGCTGCATTACGTAGATGTCCATTTAATTCTATTTGTAATTCTAAAAATCCTTTTCGTGTTTCATTATTTGTAGAATTTTTATATTCTGACAGATTTAAATATACACTTTCATATGAATTTTTTATTTGTGTTATATTTTCAGAGGTTAAATTTCCAGAATCTACATTTCTAAGCACAGTACTAGTTGTGTTTGATTGGTTTAATAATGTATCAGTTTCCATGTTAATAAAGTCTTCTCTGTCTTGTTCAGTCATTTGTGCAGGAATATAACTTGCAGCAAGTAGTATGACTAATACAATAATTGCTACTATAACAAGTTTTCTAAAATTTTCTAGTGTAAATTTTGTATCTGTTTTTTCATAGTCATCATAGTCATATGTTGTTTGTTGTTGTATTCTTTTTTCTAATGTTTCAGCATCTATTTTTTTTGTTTTATGTTTTTCTGTTTTTTCAATTTTTTCATTAGTTTTATCTTCTTGTGGATAGTGTCTATTATCATATCCTAAATCTTCACCACACTTTGTACATATATTAATAAAGTCAGGATTATCTGTTCCACATTTTGAACATTTTCTCATTATTTCACCTCCATCTTCTTTTTAATTATGAATGATTAAAATAATATGAATTCATTATTTTAAATCAAATTCTATTAAATAGTTTTGTTTATTTTTATTGATAAATGTTATATTAATATTTCAACCAACTTAATCATGATAATAATTAGAATAATAGAATAACTAGTTTATTTCATGAAATTACTTAGAAAAAAATAGTTACATATACTATTAATAAACATACTATTATGTAAGTGATTATTGTGACAATAGTTGAGAAAAGTCGTGAAATAGAAGATGATATTAAAACATTGTTTGAATTAAATCTTGTTGTATTTGAACAAACTGTACTGGTATCCAAAAATCTTATCTACAGTATTTGTCATGTTCCACAGTTAAATGTTTATGATGTTGTTATTGAAGATAAAATAAAAGGTGAACTTATAGTCTATCAAACATTTGCAAAATTATCTAATTCAACATTAAAATATTTTAATCTATTACGTGATGAAACTTATCTTGATGGATTTGGTAATGACTTTAAATGTATTAGTCATGTGATTGAATATAACATATATTAAATAAAGAGGTGTTTAGTTTTATGAAAAATCCGATTATGGCAGCGATATTATCTTTCTTTAGTGGTATTGGAAATTTATATCTTGAATTATATACTCGTTTTGCAATAACAGTAATACTAGGAATTATTCTAGGATACATTGGAACATTTAATGCTAATGTAGCTGGTTTCACATTTGTCATGTACATATACTTTGCATATGATTCATACATTGTTACAAATGCATTAAATAATGATCATGATATTCCAAAATTATTTGCAGTAATACCTGCATACTAAAAGAAAAAAAATAGTTTATTCATTAATACCTATATAATCATTTTTTTTTACTATCCTCATTAATATCTTTTTTTACCAAAATACTTTTCGAATTTTTATTGTATTATCCAATAAATCAAAAACTTAGAATAATTTATGACTTTAAATACCCTCTTATTTCTTAAAAATATCCATCATACTAATAAAGAGGAAATTAAAAATAATATAATTACTTAATAAAAATAATTCATAAATTAATGATAAATATGAATAAGCCTAAAACAATCCAAAAATCAAAGAGAATACTTATAGAAATTAAAGATATTTTTCTATTCATATTCACAGTAATTGATTTAATATTCATAACTGTTAACATGATATACTCATTTAACTTACAAGTTGAAGAATTTCTAACACAATATGATTTATTTGTATGTATAATACTAGGATTAGATATGATACTTAACTATTATACATCCAACATGAGTATAACAGAATTTCTAAAAAAGGATCATAATATTATAAATATTCTAACAATTATTCCATTTGACTTCATACTCGGACAATACTTCTTTGCAATAAGATATCTACGAATTCTTCGATTTACAAGAATACTGAGATTATGGCATGTGAAAAGAGAAATATATACTATAGAACAAATTATACAAGAAAATTTATTAAAAGCAGTATTCATTATATTTTCAATATTTGTAGGAGTAAGTGCAATACTACTAAAAGTATTTGATACATCATTTGATTCCATACTTAATGCAATATGGTTTATAATTGTCACAGCATCCACTGTAGGTTATGGTGATATGACACCAACCACTTCTTTTGGTAAAATACTTACAATGACTATTATACTGATGGGTATAATTTTCACTGCAATATTTACAGCATACTTATCTGCCGTATATAATAGACGATCTGATGAAAATCGCATCCATGAAATTGAAGAGTACATAAGTAATGTAGAAGGTAAAAATAAAACTTTGAAAAAAGAGGTTATTCACTTAAATAGAAAACTTAACAAGATAGAAGATAATGTTGAAAATATTAATAACACATTACAAGAAGTAGATAAAAAACTTGATAAACTACTTGAAAATAAAGATGAATAATTTATAATTCATCTCCCCCCATCTTATTTTATATAATTACTACTTAGAATTTAAGAAATACTATTTTAGAAAAAATAAAAATAACAGAATATTTTGAAGAGTCTTCGCCAAAAATTCAAAAATTGATTTTGGATAATGTATATTATGGATTCAATTGTAAAATAAAGAAAAGTTTACATGAAAAAAAAATTATTAGTGGACACCTAAAAAAATATAAAAAACTAAAATCTGGGTATGATTTTAGTGTCCGAATATATTTAAAATAATTATATGATGAGAACACGTATAAAACTCATCAATATAATTGGTATAAGATAATTATTTAAATCTCTTCAATTAAGAAGATGAAAAAAAATGTAAGATATAGTGGAATATCTTACTATATAATATATATTGACAGATCTAGGAGTATGCTGCTACGTATTCACCAACAATGTCAGCGTATTCGTTTCTGATATCTTCCCAGGTTTTACCATCATCTACAATTGCATCTGCGAGTTTTGGTACGTGGTATGCTTCTACACCATAGAATGTTTGTGGACTTTCTTCTACGAAGTCACGACGTACTGCTCCTCCTCCACATCCTATAGGTGTGTCTAGTCCTGCTTCTTGCATTAATGCTATGATTTTACCAAATGCTGTCATGGTTGTTGTCATTAAAGCTGTTGCAGTTACTAATGCTGGTTCATGTTCTTGTACTGCTTTTACTACTTCTGTGTTAGGTACGTCACGACCAAGGTCTATTGGTTCGTATCCGTTTGCGTTTAAGAACATTACAATGAGGTTTTTACCAATATCGTGAGGGTCTCCTTCTACTGCACAGGTTACTACTTTTGCTTTTGCATCTGCTTTGTGTCCGAGTTTTGCTTCACAAAGAGCTACTCCACTCATCATTGCATCTCCTGCAAGCATTAAATCAGGTAAGAAGAATTCACCTTTGGTGTATAATGCACTTACACCATCCATACCTTTCATTAAAGCATTGTTAATGAGATCAATTGGGTCTTCGCCTGCTTCAAGAGCTTTTTCAGTGTCTGCGTCACATTTATCTTTGTCACCGTATAATACATCTAAAGCTAGTGTTCTTTTTATTCCTTCTTCAGAAGGTAAGATTTCTACTACTTCTGGGTCGTCTTCAGGTTTAAGAGCTGGACCTTCTATTTTTACATTGTATCTGATTGCTATTTTTTCATAGTCTTCAAATTTGTCATAATATTTTTCTAAAGGGCTAACCATTTTTACACACATCCTTTTAATTAATTTAAATTATATTTGTTTAATTTACTACACTACCTGTTACATTTATAATTCATATTGTGATGGGTCGTGTTCTTTTACTTTTCTTCCGTAACGTTTGATACAAGTTTTTACGAATTTAGCTTGATCATCTGGTAATTGTTCGTATGTTTTTTGTGTGGAATCAAGAGTGTCTCTTTCGAATCTTGTTAATAAGATACGTTTTTCTTCAACTGCTTCGTTGATTAATTCCATTGCTTTAAGACCTGCTGCTCTTGCTCTGAGGTAAATGTCTTCTCCTTCTGCTGTGATTGCTTCACCGATTTTGTATGCGTTATCATAAGCTAATATTACACCTTGAGGGTCTCTGTATTTATCTGCTAATACGTATGTGTCTCTTAATTCTTTGTTGGTTCCAATTTGTGTTGCGGTGTTCATTAAAGCACATTCGTAACCTAAGGATTGTAACCATACACCAGGAGTTGGTCCACCCATTTCTTCTCTGTTGTATACGGATTCGTTACTCCATACATCACATACACCTGCAGTTAAGTTACCCATTAAGTCTGAGTGAGCACATGTTGCGTTTTTACCTTCTGCACAGATTGGTACGGATGCGATTGCTTTTACTATAGGGTTTTCGTATCCACAGTCTTTTGTAGGTCCTGTTGCTCCACATTCAATTGCTACTAAACTTCTTGCACCTGCAATTGCTCTTGCTACTGCTGCAATTGTGTGTGATACGTTTTTACTGGTTAATCCACCAGCAAGGAACATAGCAGTGTTTGCTTGTGCACAGTCTGTATCTCCACCAGGAGTTACATTGTTTCTTTTTGCTACGTCTACAATTTTTGTCCACATA
>NZ_JRWK01000027.1 GCF_001729965.1 Methanosphaera sp. WGK6
AATAATGAACTAAATAATCTTCAACAAGAAAAAATTGAATTCATAAATAATATTATAAACTATATAGATCTAGATTTAGTAATAAAATCACCCATAATTAATAAATACGTTAAATTATTAATAATTAAACTTAAAAGAAAAGATTCAAAGATAAATATAATTTCTTATAAATCAAATCTATTCATGAAATATGATAACATATTACTGGATAATTTAAATAAAAACCCTGTTAAAATTTGTAAATTTAATTATAATAATGAAACACTATACATTAAAGGCATATTTAATTCTTGTTTTAACTTAAATCAAAACATGAAATTATACATGATAATTGATAAAACAAGAATAGAATTATGTAATATAGATAAAAAATATCATATAATTGAAAATCCATTCCAATTTGAACTTAAACAAAAAAGAAAAGATATTAGGAAAATCTCATTTAAATTATCCTATAATAATAAAGAATATCCACTAGAAATCCAAGATAAACTAGAATGTAGTACTAAAAGAAATGTGGATTTTATGAAAAAGAGTATTAATATAAATTAGAGTGTATTTATTGAATATATTTTCTCACTCTTCTCATAAAAATACGTAATGGTCTTGTAATATTCCAACTATTTGAACTAAACACTAGCAGTAATCGTTCCTTAAGTAAAATATTCTCCTCTTTCATTAAATCTAATTTTTCATTTAATTCTTTATTTTCATATATTAACTTATTATTATCATCTGTTAAAGTAAATATCCTTGAAGATAACTTATTAATGGTTTCAGCATTATTTTTACAAAGTATAATTAAATCTTCATTAGGTGGATGTATTTCATCTTCTTTTTTGTATTCATTCTCATTATTATCTATCTCTTCAATTTCATTAATTGTACTAAAATCATAGTTTATAGTACTTGAATTAGTCACATGTCCTGTTTTCATGGATTTCTCATAATTAATATCAAATAATGTGTCTTTTTCATATTTAATCACGTATTCTATGAATTTAAGATTATCTTGAGTAAGATACTTTTCTAAATCAGAATATAATTCTTCATCTGTTTTTAAATTTATGAAATCTTCATGCATTGAGTTATAATAATATTTCTTATAAGGATAATCTAATTTATTATAGAAGTTTTTAGATACATTTACTTTAAAATTAAGTAATGATTGTTTATATTCATCATAGAATCCTAGTTTTTTAAATAAATTTATAGCTTCTGTAGATATGGTAATAACATTTGAGAAATGTTCCTGTGTACTCATCACTGAATTTTCTCGTCGTCTCCTATAATATAAGTGTTCTGGAGTAAAGGATATACGTTCTGCCATAAGCATTACTTTAAAGAAGAATATATTATCTTCAAATGTAATCTTCTCTGGAAAATATATATTATTACTTTGAATAAATTCTCTCTTAAATAACTTGTTACAGGGACTTACTGCTAGTTTAAACATTCCATCTACTTTATGTAAGTCATTTTTATTAAATACCTTATTAGTATAATTATCATGTAAACAGCCCAGGTTATAATAGTAATCTTCAAATGTTTCATCAGTATCCTGATTATAATTAATTAACCTGTACATTATAAAGTCTAAATTTTTTTCTTCAACTTTTTTATAGGTTAACTCATATGTTGATGAGTCAATCCAGTCATCTGAATCTATGAAATTAATATATTTTCCACGAGCAAATCTTAAAGCCCTATTTCTACTATATCCTGCACCATAATTTATTTTATTATTTATTATCACAATTCTATCGTCTTTCTGTTTATATTCTTTAATTATTTCAAGTGAATTATCTGTAGAATTATCATTAACACATATTACTTCAATATCAGTATATGATTGGTTAAGTACACTATCTATACATTTTCTAATGTATGATTGGGTATTATAGAATGGTATAATTACTGATATACAGGGAGTTCTATTTGTATTATTTTTTCTTAGTTTTTCAAATTCATTATCATGATTTGAAATCATCATTGCCTGAAAACAAAGGAATAATTCATCATGCAATAGATGTACTTCTTTTTCTGGAATTATATTGGATAATAAGTCCTTGAATATTTTAAAATAGTGTATCTTGGATGTGGAGGGTATGCTATCATATCTATGAAATATAGATTTTATTAGTAAATTATAGTAATCTTTTTTATATTCTATGTGTTTATCTGATTCATAAAATAGATTATTTATTATTTCAACTAAAATCATATAATCTGCTATATTATCTTCTGTAAAATGATTTAAAGAATTTTCATATTGTGTTATTAAAATATTTCTATTGTATGTTCCTATTTTATCAGAGTTTATTAATGTATCATAATAGAATATATGATGATTATATTTAAGTTCAGAGTGAAATGTAAAATTATTTTTAATCAAATAATTCTTTGAATAAATCTTATTCATTGGAAATATGGCGGTTTCTAGAGTGTTTATTGGATATGATTTGATTGGTGTATTATATTCTAATATATCTAGGTTTTTCTCACTTATTTTGGTGTATATGTTTTTTACTGCGGTACATGTTATAAAACGTGTAGTTTGATCTAAAAATATTATATAATCACTTGTTGATTTTTTTAGTCCTAAATTCCACATATCTTCTATTTTAGTAGCAGTGGTGTTATAATATCTTATTTTATTGTTTTCATGGTATTTATTTCGTATTATTGAAAGATTTTCATTATCAGATATTATAATTAATTCAATATCTATTGATTTCTGGGTGATGATTGAATTTATATTATGATATAATTCCTCTTTTTCCTCAAGTACTGGGATGATAATTGACACATTATTAGCCATAATTCTATTAATTCTCCTTTACACTATTTTTTTTATATCATGAAAAGAATTTTAGTAAATATGGATTTTTATTTGGAAATATTATAAATTGTTTATTTTTTTCCATAAAAAAAGAGTATTACATATACATTTTCAAAATATAATTTTTTGAATTAGTTCATGTAATGGTTATAGTACTTATTTTTAATAAAATAATTTCTTTTTTTTAAAAAATATTTTCTAATTATGTATATTTATTCCATGATACAACTAATTAATCCTAGTTTAATTTATACTCTCTTTTAATATATACTATTATGTATTTAGTCGATAAATTACTATGAACAAAGAATTAAGAAAATTAAATACAAGTTCATGTATTACTTATAATGGTATAAGTTAATATTTCATATTTTTTTTAAAATGATTTCCTATAAAAAGTAAGGGAGGATAGGGTATGTGTAGTTAGTATACTATAATATTATATTCTCTTTTTTTAATCTCCTCTTCCATCAGCTAGTTTTGATTGATCACTATCATAACTACTTCTAATTAACTTACCTGTTCTAGTATCATATTGTCTGAAATTACCATCAGAATATTCAACTTCACGGTATGTACTTCCATCATCTGCTTGATAGTTTTGTTCTAGAGATGAACTTACAACACTAACATCTGAACTTGAACTACTTGAACTTGTACTTGAAGAAGTATTTGTTGTATTAGTTGTATTTGTATCATTTGCTGTTACTTCATCTATTTTTATAGTATTAAGTATATGAATTAATAAGTCTTCATCACTTGTTGCAATAATAATATTTTTATATGTATAATTTCCAGTATATGAACATATTCCTGTACTTTCTGATTTGTTATATGTCACATTATCCTTAGTTACGGTTGTTGCATTTATCTGGTATGCTTCACGTGTAGCTGCAAATGTTGTCATTTCAGATAAATCAGCAAAATTTGAGCCTTCACTATCAAATACATATATATTCAAATCATTTTCTGTATCATTATAGATACTATAGTGTTCTGTCTGATTAACTGGTGTTACATTACCACTTGGTACTTCTAATTGTATTCCATTCATTGTAATATTCTTATATTCTATACTTGGATTTGAGAGAATATATGCTGCACATCCCCCAATACAAGCTAGAACTATTACAACAATAATTAGTACATTTTTTGTTCGCATGAATTAATCCTCTAAGTGAATTTTTATATTTAAAAAGAAAATCATATTATGTACTATGTAATGTGTGTTGACATATTCACAGTAATTTAAAACCCCATAGTTCACGTCTATATAATTCATATAATATGAATAGTGTTATCATTACTATAAATGCTAGAAATGTTTTTATTTCATTAAGTATTCCTGGATTATTCAGTGTTTTGATAGCATGTGTTAGTATATCAATATTATCACATGTCATTACAATGTATGATTCATCATCTACATTTTCCTGATAGTAGGTATATGTTCCTGATTTATTGTAGAGTGTTATGTTATTATATGTGCAAAGTGTATTCTGTCCATTTAGTGTTTGATTACTAATCAGCTGGTATTGATTTATATTTGTTTTATCATAATTT
>NZ_JRWK01000028.1 GCF_001729965.1 Methanosphaera sp. WGK6
TGAAATTGTGAAATATCGGGTGTTGGAAACTGCGGACTTAACAACTCGAAAAAGAAATCTTGAAGCTTACATCCCAGTCCCATCAAACAAGTCTTCTACTCATACCCTAAAAAAGCTGCTTATTTTTACGGAATACCTCAGGCTTAGATGCTTTCAGCCTTTATTATCATAGTGCGTAGCTGCCCAGCTATGCCTTGTCAGACAACTGGTAGACCAGAGACACCGACGGCTCGTTCCTCTCGTACTGGAACCACCTTCCGCTCAAGCAACAAAACACTTCTATTAGATAGCAACCAACCTGTCTCACGACGGTCTAAACCCAGCTCACGTTCCCCTTTAATGGGCGAACAGCCCCACCCTTGGGTGCTGCTGCACACCCAGGATGGAAAGAACCGACATCGAAGTAGCAAGCCGCAGGGTCGATATGGGCTCTTGCCTGCGACCACCCAGTTATCCCCGAGGTAGTTTTTCTGTCATCTCAAGCCCCCATCGACGAGGACATTGAGGTTCGTTAGGCCCGGCTTTCGCCTCTGAATTTCTTACTGTTCGAAATACAGTCAGGCTGGCTTATGCCCTTACACTCTACAGCGGATCTCTGTCCCGCTTGAACCAACCTTTGGGCGCGTTTGATATCTTTTCAAACGCGTACCGCCCCAGCCGAACTGCCCATCTACCAATGTCCATAACCTAAAAAATAGCTATGTTAGAGACACAGTCATAAGAAAGTAGTGTCTCATGGACGACTCAGATATGCCTGACGACATACCGTCGAAGTCTCCTACTTACGCTGCATACTTACAACCAAGCCTCAATAGCAGACTGCAGTAAAACTCTACGGGGTCTTCGCTTCCCAATAGAAGTCTCTGGCTTGTGCACCAGAATAGCAGGTTCACTAGGTTCCAGCTAGGGACAGTGGAGATTTCGTTCTACCATTCATGCAGGCCGGTACTTGTCCGGCAAGGCATTTCGCTACCTTAAGAGGGTTATAGTTACCCCCGCCGTTTACTGGCGCTTCACCAGGTTGGACCCCAGCTTCACGTGCCAGCACTGGGCAGGTGTCGCCCCCAGTACACACCCTTACGGGCTAGCTGGGAGCTATGTTTTTATTAAACAGTCGAACCTCCCTAGTCACTGCGACCAGCTACTACACATAGCTGGCACTCCTTATCCCGAAGTTACGGAGCTAATTTGCCGAATTCCCTTAGCTGGTTTACCCTAACACGCCTAAGTCTACTAAACTAGGGGCACCTGTGTCGGATCTCGGTACGGAAACACAATCAAATAATTATCATTCTCTTTTCAAGGACTCCATGAATCAGCCAAATAATCGCTCAAAAAGACGAGCAACTCATCGCAAATAAACCAGATTCTCACTATTACAGTTCTCCTCTAGCTTCTAAAACTTGAACAAGACGACAGTCTTGCAAGGCATATCACAAAGTGTCAAAAATGATAAACATAAACGTTGCCGTGTAAAATTGTGCTGGACAGGAATATTAACCTGTTTCCCTTTCGAGTAACTGGACTTACCGTTACCCTTAGGACCGCCTAACCCTTGGCTGACGAACATTGCCAAGGAACCCTAGCCCCTTCGGCGATAAAGATTCACACTTTACTTTGCTGCTACTACTACCAGGATCCACATTCCTGCAAGATCCACTGGAATTCACACCCCAGCTTCAAATCCAACAGGACGCCTATCTACGAAATCATATACAAAAAGGTATATGTTCATTGGTATCGGTGGCCGACTTAACCCCTTCCATTTTAGATGCCATTAACCTCGATGGGTGATCTGTTACGAACTCGTTAAAGGGTGGCTGCTTCTAAGCCCACCTCCCCACTGTCTAGGGCTAATGACTCCCTTAAACTAATTCGGCACTTAGGGACCTTAACCAAAGTCTGAGTTGTTTCTCTTTCGGGACACAGGCTTACCCCACGCCCCTCGATCCAATCTTCTACGATGCTAGCAAGTTTGGAGTTTTACAGGATGCCGAGTAGTTTCCCACCCTAAACACCCAATCAGTGCTCTACCTTGCCAGCTATCTCCAATCAGTCTAGCCTTGGAGCTATTTCGATAGGAACCAGCTGTCACCGATCTTGATTGACCTTTCACCACTAACCGCAAGTCATAAGAGTGTTTTGCAGAACAACAACCCTGCGAACCTCCATCACTCGTATGAGCGATTTCATCCTGCTCACGGATAGATCGACCGGCTTCGGGTTTTAAAGCTGTGACTGCGACATTTTACAATCAGAAGACCACGCAAGAGCTACGTCTTTCTCGGTTTCCCTACGACTACGAAGCTATATACTTCTTAGCCTCGCCACAACTACAAACTCCCTGGCTCGTGTTTCAAGACGAATGACACAACATTAGTCAAAAATAAGTAATCAGTAGTGTTGCCAGAACTGATTAAGTAAATTATCATTCCTTCCATGCCATGCCAGGCTGTCGCCATCTGGTTTCAGGTACTTTTCACCCCCTAATAAAAGGGTTCTTTTCAGCTTTCCCTCGCGGTACTAAATACGCTATCGGTCTCAAGTAATATTTAGAATTGGAAGTCGATGCCTCCCTATTTGATTCACGCCCAATTTCCAATGAACGCTACTCAAGATACAGAAATAACCAGTTCACCCCTTGTTTACGGGACTGTCACCCTCTACGGTTAAAGTGTTCCAACAATAATTAAACAGGGATAAGTTAGGGTTACATATATCTGCTCTTACAACACCACATCTCCCCATAAATTTCTTATAGGGATTCAGTTTGTCCTATACCGTTTTCGCTCGACGTTACTAACGGCATCACGTTTGTTTTCTCTTCCTCCGCCTACTAAGATGTTTCAATTCAGCGGGTTCCCAATTCACGTAATCGTGAATCAATA
>NZ_JRWK01000029.1 GCF_001729965.1 Methanosphaera sp. WGK6
ATGTTCTTAATCAAATAAATATGTAATGTAAATATCATGATTTTTTTTCAAAATATTATTCCATAGAGTACATGGTATATAGAATCTTTATTTAATCAGCGATTTATTATAAAAACTATTTTTAATACATACAATTTTATGAAAATAAGATTTAAACAAATTTCTTATTTTCAGAGAAATCACATTATTTAAATTAAAATTATATTCAATATTTTTTAAAATAATTTTTCATTTATTATAATATGACTGCTTCAGTATAATATTTGTTAATTCATACTTTAAATTTTAAGAAATATTATTCTGAAGAATATAGTTTAAAAAAAAATGAAATTCAAATTTTTTTGAAATGGGAGATATTCTATTGAATAATAAAACTATATGTTTTCTCCTATTGGTTATTACTTTAATAAGTTGTAGTGTAATTTCAGCTGCTGATACGACAAATATCAACACAACAAATACAATACAAACTAAAGATATAACACAAGAAAATACACAATCCATGGATAGTGTAAGTGAAATACAAAGTAATGATAATAATATGGATGGAAAGATAAATAATCAGAATCTGGAAAATAAAGTTTCAAATACAAATAATAAAAACACAAATAGTTTAAATTATACTACAAAATCCATAAAAACTAGTCAAGTTCATATAACTGAGGGAACTCCTGTGAGTAGTGAAAATGATATAACTGGTTCAGGAACATATTATTTAACACAAAATATTACATGGACTTCTTCAAAAACAATTAATGGAAACTTTGTATTATATGGAAATGGATATTCAATCACTGGTAATGGAAATACTAATTTTCTCCAAATATCAGGAACAGGTAATCAAATTCATGATACTATTATAACTAATATGGTTGGTGTAGTAATAGATATTGAAAGTGGTAGTACTCGTATGAATATTACAAGTACACAATTCATAAATAATCATGCAACTCAAATTATACACTTACAAGGTCGAAATGCTGCAATGAATTTAACTAATGTATTATTTGAAAATAATACTATAACAGGTAGTTCAGTAATATATTCACATACACATACATACTTAAATGCAACAGCAGTATCCTTTGTAAATAATAATGGTGTAGCTGCAGATGAATTAATCAGTCAACAGAATAATCAACATTTATATCTTACAAATGTATACTACATATCATCATCTGGAACACCTAATTTAATCACTGATTTATCTGATATTATAAGTAAACCAAATACAAATATCGAAGGAGGAGTTGCATCATATTATACAACTACTCTCATTGATAATGTAACAGTTTATGCTGGAAATAGTGCACAAGTAACTATGGTTGTTACAACGGATGTTGCTGGTTTGAATGTACCTTATGCAAATATAACATACAAAGTAGGTAATAATGCATCTCAAAAAGTTACAACTGGATATGATGGTTCTATAACAATAAATGTAGACACATCACGTGCTGGAACAATAATAATAACAAGTGACTATAATGGATTAACATTATCTAATGGTACAATAGTTTATCATTCATCAACAGGTCAAGGAACAATCACAGTACTTGAACGTCCAACATCAATAACAGCAACTGATATTACAGGAACTATAGGTAGCAGTACATCCACAACAGTAACAGTAACAGATATAGAAAATAAACCAGTAACTGAAGGAACAGTTTCATTAATACAAAATGATATAACAATAGCATCAATTGATTTATCACAGACAAATACAATTCAATTCACACCAAATACTGCTGAAACAAGTTCTTATAAAATAGTATACAATGGAATAGATGGAATATACAATCCAAGTAATGTATTAATAAATGGAAATATTAATAAATGTGATAGTATAACCAAAGCTAATGTAGTTAACAATACTGCAGGTAATGTAACTGTTAATGTAGTTGTAACTGATGCTGTAACTGGTAATATGGTTAGCAGTGGTGATATAACTATCAAAGATAATAATGGAAACATTGTAGGTAATGGTTCTATCGTCGATGGTAATGCTATTATTGTTACTAATATTACCAAAACTGGTGATTACACACTAAATGTAAGTTATAATGGAAATGATCAATACACTGGTAGTAGTACTCTTCTTAATGATGTAACAATCTATGGAAGAAACTCAACATTAAATGTTGTTATTACTAATAACACTATTGGAAACACTACACTTAATATAAGTGTGGTTGATAGTGTAACTAATAAAACAATTCCTAATGCAGATGTTA
>NZ_JRWK01000031.1 GCF_001729965.1 Methanosphaera sp. WGK6
AGGCTTTGTTGAAACCCTTATTTTTGAATTAATTGTATTGATCTATAAATATTATAAACCATTCCTTTGAATTTTGTTTCTTTATTTTGTAATTGTGTACTTATACTTCCATTATTTCCATTGAATTTTCGTTTTATTACACTAAATATACTTTCTACATTATTTCGTCTTAGATATATTAGATATCTGAATAATGTTGTACTTTTAAGTCTGTATAATCCTGTTTTTGCTTTGGGTTTGATTGGTATTATATCAAATGAGTTTAATTCTTCATTTATTAATTTTCGTATTGGTTCTGTATCATATGCTTTGTCTGCTACTATATAATATGGTTTATATTGTTTTATACTTCTTAAACATGCTTTTTGCAAACTGTGTATCATGTCTTGGTCCTCTTTGAGCTTGCATATGTAATATTAATCGCGTATCTACATCTACTGCTACATGGTATTTTATGTAACTTTTGCGTTCTTTTTTGCGAATTTTAGCATAATATTTGTCTGCTTTATCTGATGTGAATCCAGTTCCATCTAAAGCAATTATATAGCATTCATCAACAAATATACTTACAATTAAGTTATTAATATCATTTATTATCTTTGTTGGCATATTTTTAAAGAATTTTTGTAATGTTGAGTAATGAGGTGATTTAGATATACCTAATATCTTTTTAATATCTCCTGATACATTTATAATATCTTCTATTTCCCTATATGTTGCTTTTTTATATATTTTAGCAGCTATTATCGTGAATTTAACAATATTATTATAAATATGGTTTGAATATTTGCTATAATATTTTGGAATAACTAATTGTGCATAATAGTAAGTATAATTCACAAAACATTTAAATTTGTTGCGATTAAACCCACTTTTAGGGTTTATCATTGCTCTATATATTCCATTTTCAGTAGGATTACTTAAACCAAAATCCGAAAGATTTAATTGTAATGAATTATAAAAATAATTATGAGGAATTAATATTTTTGAGGTCATATTAATATTTATTCCTCTTTTTAACTAATATAGTTTGTTATTACTTATTTTTTAAATTCATTCTTAAATTTTAGTATTTTTGCCAAAAAAATTATTTTAAAAAAGTTAATTTTATAAAAAAAAGATAAAAATTTAATTTCTAGAAAAAATAAATTTGAATGATTTCAAGTGTAAAATTGTATAAACTTTGATTTCTAATTTATTAAAATAAGGGTTTCAACAGAGCC
>NZ_JRWK01000032.1 GCF_001729965.1 Methanosphaera sp. WGK6
ACTCAAAAAAGACAATTTGACTATTCAGAATCTTGGAAAACTGTTAATTTAAATGAAGTTACATATATTCCTAAGAAAGAGAAACTCAGTAAATTTACTAATGAAAAATTATTAACTGTAAAATTACATTGTAAAGGAGTAGAGATTAATACAACTACAATTCCTAAAATTACTAAAAAAGGAAGGGCTTATTATAAACGAAATTTCAAAGAAATTTTAATTGGTAGACAAAATTTACATAATGGGGGCATAGGTATTGTTTCTCAAGAATTAGATGAAGGAATTTGTTCTAATGCTATTACAAGTTTGAAAGTTAATAAAAATAGAGTAACACCTTACTTTTTATATTATTTTTTAAGTAGAACTGAATATTATAAAAAAACAGAAATTTTTATGAATGGAACTGGACAAAAAGAATTATCTGAAAAAGAATTAATGAAATTGAAAATAAAAATACCTTCACTATCTGAACAAGAACAAATAGTAAACTGTATGACAAATATAGATAAAAAAATTGAATTAATAAAAAAAGAAAAGTGTGAATTAAGTAATTTTAAAAAATTTTTATTGCAGACCATGTTTTGTTAAATTAACAGAACATTTGTTGTAATAATCCTTTTTTATATTTTTTAAATAAAAACATACTATTTTCAATATTTTGACATTTAAAATCAATAGTATTAAGAATTTTAATTATTTTTTTCTGTTCATCGATAGAAGGTACTTTAATCACTATTTCATTAAATAATTCTTTATTTAAATTTCTTCTCACTACACTAGCTCCTTGTTCTGAAGCAAGTTCATATTCAAATTTTAATCTTGGTGTTTTTAATATATATTTAATAAATTGACTAAGAATAATATCTGTTGTAGAATATATTTTATAAGAGGGAGAAACTATTCCTTTCTCAAATTTATCATTAAGATTAATATTTCCCATCCATAAATTCTGCGGACTTAGTACAATTTGATTTAAAGATAAAATTTTATAACCTATATTATTTTTACTTGCAATATCTCTTTTAAAATAGTTTTCTTGGAGATATAATCCATCAACAGTTGATGATAGAACAGGATATTGATTTTTAATTTCTGATTTAATATTAATCTCCTTTAATAATTCTTTAAATGAAAAACTAATCCATTCATTATCAAATTCATTAAACATTAAATTAGGTTTAAATTCTTTATATTTAGG
>NZ_JRWK01000033.1 GCF_001729965.1 Methanosphaera sp. WGK6
CATTGAAAATAAATACTTAATAAAATAATATGTGTTACAAATAATACTATTATAATACCAAAATATACACTTATTAAAAAAGATTAAATGAATTTTATAAAATATGTGTTACCAATAACACATGAAAATAATTAATGTAATACTAGTTATAAATGGTAACACAAAATAAAAAAAAATTATTTAAAAATATACTAAAAGATAATTATACTAAAAAATAGAAGTAACATATTATAAATTTCATCGCTTTAAAAATAAGTAAGTTCATAACATCAATAACAAAATAGTGTTACCAATAATACCAATATAATACCATTTATACAAGCCATACTACTATAATAGAAAATATAAAAGAATAAATGTGTTACCAATAACACATGAAAAAAGTAGTGTAATACCACGGAACAAATGTAACATGAAACATATTTTTCAGTAGTCTAAGTAATTTTTTCTTGATTTATATGTTGCATACTCATAAGGATAATTTGCTTGTAATATTTTTTCAATGGATAATTTAATATCATTAATATTTTTTGATTCGAGTTGTTTAGTTAATATTTCAAATTCAATTTGTGTATTCATTATCTGTGAATCAATTATTGATTCCCATTGTTGATCTTCTAATGATTTAAGTGCTAATTTAAATCGTTCAAGTTCCATGTATAATGATTGTTGTAAATTTGCTATTGTTTCTGTAAGTATTGTTTCACCATGAATATCATATTCCTCAATATTTACTATAGTATCAGTTAATCTATATATTAAAAGTTTAATTTCATCAAGAGTTACATCTATATCCTCATTAAGTAGTGATTCAATGTAATAATATAAATCTATTAAATCTTCAAGATTTGTAGAATTATATCTAAAGATTACACGTAGATTGAATAATAATTTTTTAAGATAATGATTAGTTTTCTTAGAAAATATTGTATTGTTTAATTTAGTAATATCTCTAATATCCAATATTTCCAATTTCTTATTTTTTTCAGCCATGATTATCAAGTCCTCATAAATAATTAATAAATATATTATGTTATATTTTTTAGTTAAAATAAGTATTTTTATAAAAGGTAGGTGAATTTATTTTAGT
>NZ_JRWK01000034.1 GCF_001729965.1 Methanosphaera sp. WGK6
TCCGATAAAGGATATTAAGAATCTCATTCGGCAATCCCTGGTTCAACGGATGCATGCTCCTCGCCAAGGCTTATCGCAGCTTGCCACGACCTTCATAAGTTAATCTTGAGCCTAGCCATCCCCCAGATGGCATAAGTATAACACAAAATTTCATGTTATATGTTAGCGACAAAAAAACAATTATATATTTGTTTTCCTATCTGTAGTAGATATTAACAATTCAAACAAAGCAAAATATAAGCAAATCTTATCATATTTATAAGTAAACCATTCTAGTCTAAAATACTATTCTTCATTATTTACACAAACATCTAATTAACTATAGAAATTTACTTAAGATCATAGTCTTTTTCAATCAATACTCTAGTTAGTTAGTGCCAGTAATGAACTTCATATTAAAAAATGTTTTTTTACAATGCTTATACTGGATAGTACATATGAACGATGATTAAAGTTATTAAATTAATTATATTAGTATTAAAATAATTTTCATCTCTTCACTTAACGTCTTCTTAAACGTAAGCTGCATATTAAATAATCATCTTCTATTTTTGTATAGAAGAAATGGACCCACCGGGATTTGAACCCGGGGCCTCCGGCTTGCAAAGCCGGCGCTCTCCCAGTCTGAGCTACGGGCCCAGATGACATATGTCAATGTATTGTTAAACACTCGTGTTCTTTATATTGTATTTT
>NZ_JRWK01000035.1 GCF_001729965.1 Methanosphaera sp. WGK6
TATTCCATGTCAATAGAACCGAGTACTCCTATACCGTAGAGTATTGCTCTTGCGTCTCCTCTTGATATACCGTAATCTGATACTACTTTTCCACCAATGGTTTCGATACATAACATGGATGCTCCGCTTTGAGCACATGCTTCGAATGATTCGTCCATTGCTATGTCAAATTCAGATCCTCTTAATCCGTTTTCTTCTTCTCTCATATCTGCTACTGTAGACATTAAAGATACTTTTGTTCCGAATTTATCGTGTAGTTTTTCTAATTCTTCCCATGTAACAGCTGTACATCTTTCAGATGCTTCTCTGCTGATGGATTGTTGTTGTACGTGTTCTGTTTCGATTTGTATTGCTGGTAAACCGATAGCTGCTGCACGTTCACATGCTGCGAAAGCAATGTTTTTGGAAGTTGCTTCTAAACCATCGATTGAAGATTCAGATCCTTCTGCAGGAGCTACTTTGATGTTAGGAACTACTTCTCCTCCACCCATAACTTGGTCTAATCCCATTTTAACAGGATGTTTAGTTTGTCCAAATACCATGTCATCTGCTGTTTCATTTTCCATTTTTGTATAAAATTTTCTTGACATATAATTTCACCACTTAAAA
>NZ_JRWK01000036.1 GCF_001729965.1 Methanosphaera sp. WGK6
CCCGGTAAAGGATATTAAGAATCTCATTCGGCAATCCCTGGTTCAACGGATGCATGCTCCTCGCCAAGGCTTATCGCAGCTTGCCACGACCTTCATAAGTTAATCTTGAGCCTAGCCATCCCCCAGATGGCATAAGTATAACACAAAATTTCATGTTATATATTAGCGACAAAAAAACAGTTATATATTTGTTTTCCTATCTGTAGTAGATATTAACAATTCAAACAAAGCAAAATATAAGCAAATCTTATCATATTTATTATAAGTAAACCATTGAATACTATTCTTCTTACACAACATCTAATTAACCACAGAAATTTACTCAAGATTAACTCTTTCAATCATACTCTAGTTAGTTAGTGCCAGTAATGAACATACTATTAGTTTTAATGCTTATACTGGATAGTACATATAAACGATGATTAATCTTCTAATACTTAAGTAAGTATTATAATTCATCTCTTCACTTAGCATCTGTTAAAATGTAAGTTGCACAAAAAATTATTTTTAATTAATTATTAAAAATAATGAATTATACTGTTAAACTAATGTAAACAATATCTTTAAATTGTATATT
>NZ_JRWK01000037.1 GCF_001729965.1 Methanosphaera sp. WGK6
TCGGAATCGATTTACTGGTAAACGTTTTACGTAATTCCTTAAGGTTAAAAGTACCGGTTTACTTTTTAACTTTACTTTAGTTACTTGGTTACGTAGGACTTTCCCGAATTTTAAGGTTAATTGGAAAACCTTTTCGTACGTTTACGGTTAAAACGTTAGTAATTACGTTAACGTTTTTAACTAAGTTTCGGTTAGGTACCTTACTTTGGGGTAACTACTAAGGGGTTACGACGTAAAAGTTTTAGTACTTAACCCGTTTAGGAACCTTAGTTAGTAGGTACTTTTAAATTCGGTTACTTACTTTAGGGAACCCTAGGGGTAAAATTTCGTTTGGGTCGTACTTTCGTAATTTCGAAGTAAGTAAGGTTAACCTTCGTTAAGTTGGTAAAACGTTAATTTAAGTTTAAGTTTACTTACCGGGGAAAAGGAAACTTACTAACTTTAGTACTTAAAATTTTTTAAGGTAAACTACCGTTTACCGTAAAGTTACGGTTACCCGTTAAATTTTCGACTAAAAAAGTACCCCTTGGACTTAACGTTACCTAAG